>DQED01000029.1 GCA_003525525.1 Desulfovibrio sp. | reverse complement strand
CGGTTTCGGCCCCAGGCGCAGCTTTACTCCGACCCGGCCGGGGCCGGCGGCTTCCGCCATGGCCGCGGCGCAGGCCACAAGGCGCTCGGGGTCGCCGAGAAGCGCCGCCCCGGCCCCGGTCTTGACCACCTTGCGCACGGAACAGCCGCAGTTGAGGTCGAAAAAGGCGTAGCCGTCGCCCGCCAGCTCGCGCACGGCCCGGCGCAGGTATTCGGGCTCGGCACCGAACAATTGCACCACGAGCGGCGCGTCGTCCGGGTGCGTGGCGAGCAGCCGCCTGGTGTTGCGCGAGTCGTAGAAAAGCCCCTTGGCGCTGACCATTTCCGTCACGGCCGCGGCCGCCCCGAGCTCCCGGCACAACAGCCGGAAGGGCAGGTCGGAAAAGCCGGCCAGGGGCGCAAGCCACGGGGCGTCGGGGGAAAAGGGCAGGGACGGCATGGGCGAAAATCCTCGGCGGCCTTTACCCCAAGCCGGGGCGGGGGGCAACGGGGAGGAAGCCTCCGCCGCCCCGGCTTGACGGCAATGCCCCTGCGCCGGCCGCCCGCTAGAACCTGCCGTGGGTCAGGCCCAGGATGCCGATCACGATCAGGTAGATGGCCACGACGAGATTGAGCAGACGCGGCATGATGAGGATCAGGATGCCGGCGATAAGCGCGATGAGCGGTTGCAGCGAAAAGATCATCTGCATGACGCCTCCCTTGGCGCGCGTGCTTTCCGTTCCGGCAGGCGGCCCTGCCTTGGCGCGCGACGCCTGTTTTCTGGAAATGGGCATGTTTTCGGCCGGCGCAAGGGGAAGCCGGGGCAGGCGACGCCCGTGCCCGCGCTCGGATTGTCTTGCCCGCAGCCGGTGCCTACGGTATTCAATCGGGAAATCCGTTTGCCGCCTTGACGGTCAAGGCGCGTTGCCATGCCGGCGCCGCCGAGACGCGCATCCCATTTCATTCATGGCCAAACACCCTCAGGAACATCATGAACAACGCAAGCGGTGCGTCCGCGACCCGCGCGCCCTTCATCGAACAGGCCCTGGCCCCGATCATCCGCTTCAGCCACGTGGAGGCCTCGGGGGGCATCGTGCTGATCGCCTGCACGGTCATCGCCCTCGTCTGGGCCAATTCGCCCTTTGCCCCGTCCTATGCCGCGCTGTGGGCTACGCACGTGACCCTGGGCTTTGGCGACTTCGTTTTGTCCAAGACGCTGTTGCACTGGATCAACGACGGGCTGATGGCGGTCTTTTTTTTCACCGTGGGGCTCGAGATCAAACGGGAAATCCTCGTCGGCGAGCTCAATTCCCCAAGCCAGGCCGTCCTGCCCGTGGCCGCGGCCGTGGGCGGCATGGCCGTGCCGGCCGCCATCTATGCCGCCGTCAACCATGGCCTGCCTTCCCTGTCCGGCTGGGGTGTGCCCATGGCCACGGACATCGCCTTCGCCCTCGGCATCCTGTCGCTGCTCGGCAACCGCGTCCCGGCCAGCCTCAAGGTGTTCCTGGCGGCCGTGGCCATCGTGGACGACATCGGCGCGGTGCTGGTCATCGCCGTCTTCTATAGCGGCGACATCTCGCTTTTTTCGCTGCTGCTCGGGGGCGGCATGCTGCTGGCCATGCTCGCGGCCAACGCCATGGGCGTGCGCCATCCCGCCGTGTACACGATTCTCGGCGTGGTGTTGTGGCTGGCTTTTCTCAAGTCGGGCGTGCACGCCACCATCGCCGGAGTGCTCGCGGCCATGACCATTCCGGCCCGCACGCGCATTCCGGCCGGGGCGTTCGCGGCGCGCGCGCGCCGGTTGCTCGGCTGTTTCGAGCGGGCGGGCGACGAGGGACAGCCGCTGCTCGCCAACAAGGCGCAGATCGCCGCCCTGGAGGAGATCGAACTGGCCTGCCGCAAGGCCGGCGCGCCGCTGTCGCGCATCGAGCACGCCCTGCATCCGTTCGTCGCCTACGCCGTTATGCCCGTTTTCGCCCTGGCCAACGCCGGGGTGGCCTTTGGCGGCGAAATCGGCGGCATCCTCGGCGAACCCGTGGCCGTGGGCATCGTGCTCGGCCTCGTCATCGGCAAGCTCACCGGCATTTTCGGCGTCTGCCTGGCCATGTTCACACTCGGCTGGGCGCGGCTGGCGCCCGGCGTGCGGCTGCGCCATTACGCCGGCGTGGCCTGCCTGGCGGGCATCGGCTTCACCATGTCCATCTTCATCGCCGGTCTGGCCTTCGACGATCCCGGGGCCGAGGCCCTGGCCAAGACCGCCGTGCTGGCCGCCTCCCTGGCCGCCGGGCTTCTGGGCTGGCTCGTGCTGCGGGGCCTGCCGGAGGGTCCGGCCGAACCCACTGAAACCACGCACTGAACGCGCAAGGAGGAGATGATGGACATTCCCATGGGCTTCATGAGCGGCGCGCCCGCCTGGATCCGGGCGGCGGTCATCCTCGTGGCGGGTTGGCTGGCCGTGCGCCTGGCCGGGGCCGCCCTGTCCCGGGCCATGGCCAGGGCCAATCTCGACCCCACGCTCACGGCCTTCGCCCGGCGGGCCCTCTCGGCCGCGCTCTGGCTCATGCTCCTGGCCGTGGTCCTGGGCACCCTGGGCTTCGACGTGGCCGGATTCATCGCCGGGCTGTCGGTCACCGGCTTCGTGCTCGGCTTCGCGGCCAAGGACGCCCTGGGCAACCTGGCCGCGGGCATCCTGCTCATGGTCTACCGGCCCTTCGGCGTGGGCGATACGGTTTCGGCCGGTGGCGTGGACGGCGTGGTGCGGGAGATCACCGTAACCATGACCGTGATCCTCACCGAGGCCGAGGTGGTCACGGTGCCCAACTCCAAGATCTGGGGCGGGCCCATCAAGAACAAGACCCGCCGAGAGAGCTATCCAGCGTCCTGAGCGATCCCTACGGGCGAATCCAGATGATCCCGGCCTGGCGGCCGGTGGTCGGGTTGCGGCGGTAGGAGAAGAACTCGTCGCGCATGGTCCGGGTGCACATCTCCAGGCCGAAGACGTTCTCCGGCAGGAGCCCGGCCCCGATGAGCTGGTCCCGGGTCAGACGCCAGAGGTCCACGGTCTTTGCGGCCGGATCGTAGTAGTCCACGAATTCAGGCCCGAACTCGTCATGAAAATTGGTGAACTCGGCGGCGGCCGGGCCCAGGCTCGGCCCGCGCACGGCGAGCACGTCGCGGGGTTCGAGGCCGTAGGCCTCGCAGAAGCGGCGCGCGGCCGAACCCGGCAGGTTCATCCGATTGCCGCGCCAGCCCGCATGCACGGCGGCGATGTACTTCCCGCTCGTGTGCGCGAAGAGGATCGGCTGGCAGTCGGCGGTCTTGATCACCAGGGCCTGCCCCGGCCGGGCCGTGGCCAGGGCGTCGGCCTCCCGGGTTCCCGGCTCTTCCAAGCTCCCGGGCTCGGGGTCCAGGAGCAGGGTTTCGCCGTGCACCTGGCGGCACTCGGTCCAGGTCCCGAAGCCCAGGCGCTCGCGCAGCTCCAGGCGGTTGGCCGCGACGGCCGAGGGCTCGTCGCCCACGTCGAAGGAGAGGTTGGAGGCGGCGAAAGGCCCCCGGCTGGCCCCGCCCAGGCGGGAGGTGAACACCGCGCTCACCGAAAACACCCCGGGAAAGGCGAAGGGAACGAACGCTACTTGAACCACAGTGTTTCCCCGTCCGCGCAGAGCACGTCCACGGGCCGGTCCCAGGGGTCCGCGGGCAGCTCCGGCAGCAGTTGGAATGCGTGGGCCAGGCCCACCACCAGGGCCCCGTCCATGCCGGGCCGGGCCAGAATCCTGTCGTAATAGCCCCCGCCGAAGCCCAGGCGGCGGCCCTTGCGATCGAAGGCCAGGCCGGGGACAAGGACAAGGTCCGGCGCGGCGTCGGAAGCCAGGGCGCAGCCCGGTCCCGGCTCCAGCAGGGAAAACGCGCCCGGGACCAGATCGGCCTCGCACACCACGCAGGCCAGGTCGGCCAGGCCGGGCTCGCCTTGGCGGCAGCGCGGCAGGAGCACC
>DQED01000364.1 GCA_003525525.1 Desulfovibrio sp. | reverse complement strand
GGGCGGGCAGATCGCGGCGGGGGTCGCCGCCTGCGTAAGCGAAGCGGGGCTGGTGCTCCATGCCGATTGCCGCATGGACGCCGATGTGCCGCGCCGGGTGCTCGGGGCGCTTTCGCGCACGCCGCAAGTGGCCGGAGGCGCGGTCGGCATGCGCTTTGCGGGCGGCGGGACCGGGCTTGCGGTCGTTTCCGGCCTCAACACCTTTCGCGCGCGGTTTTTCGGAATCAGCTTCGGCGATCAGGGGCAGTTTTTCCGTCGCGAGGCCCTGGCGGCCGGCGGCGGTTTCCCGGACATGGCGCTCATGGAGGACGTGGAGCTGTCGCTCACGCTGCGCGAAGCCGGCGAGACCGTGCTCCTTGGCGGCGGCATCGTCGTTTCGCCGCGGCGCTGGAGCGGCGAGGGCTTTTTCGCGCGCACGTTTTGCGTGCTGCGGCTTTTCACGGCCTATCTGGCCGCGCGGCGGCTGGGGCTGGCCGATGCCACGGGCCGGCGCTATTTCCTGCGCTATTACGGCCGGGAGCCTACCACACGGCCGTGAAGCCCTTGGGCGCGAGATCCCAGGTCCGGCCGTAGACATGCACGGTCCTGGTGGGCTCCCCCTTGGCGTCGACGAGCGTGCCGCCGGCATGGAGCCAGCCGAGGAGCCCGCCGGCCATGTTGGCCACGGGCAGGCCCTTTTTCGCTTCCTGCGCGGCCCAGACGCCGCTGCGGTAGCCGATGGTGCAATAGGCCACGGCCTTCTTGCCGGCAAAACGCCCGGGATCGGCCAGGTATTCCTTGGCGGTCACGGCCCCGGGCAGGGTGGAAACGGCGCGTTCGACCGGTTCGCGTACGTCGATGGGCAGCAGTTCGCCTTGTTGCGCCAGGGCCACGGCTTGCGCGGCAGAGATTTCCGGGGCCTGGGGGAAGTCCTTCTTGTAGCCGGCGTAGAGTTCATAAACCCGGGCCTTGCGCGCGGCGTCGTCCGCCGGCGGGCGCGAACACGCGCAAAGGCCAAGGAGCAGCAGGACCGCAAGCGGCAGCCAGGAAAGGCGTTGGTGCGGCATGGCGTCACTCCCCGGCCTTGCGGCCCGTTGCGGCGTTTTCTCCTGGATCGGTTTCCTCTCTGTGCCGTCCCCGACGGCAGGACTCGGGCAGTCAGGTGCCCCCGGGACCGGCTTTGGGTCCCGTCAGGCAAAAGACCAGGAAAACGGCGGCAAGCCCCGCCAGGAGCAGCAGGAGTTCCATCCTTTTCGCCTACCCTATTCGGGGCCGGGAGTCGATGGGCGGCGGATGACAGGCGCAGGCAAAGGTCCTATAAGCGGCGCGAGGCTCATGCCGCAATGACATCTCCTGGAGGACCCATGCGCGAGTGGAAATGGGCGATCGCCCCTGTGCTGGTCGCGGCTTTGGCCGGTCCGGCCCATGCCGACGACGATCTGGAACGGGTGCGCACCGTGCTGCGCGAACATCCCGAAATCGTTATAGAAGCCCTGCGCCAGCAAGGTCCGGCGGTGCTCGAGGTCGTCGAGGTCGCGGCCAGGAACCGCCAGAAGGAAATGGAACGGGCCCGTTTCGCCGCGGAACTGGCCAAGCCCCTCAAACCCGCCCTGGATGCCGGCCGCGCTTCGATCGGTCCCCAGGACGCGCCGGTAACCATCGTCGAATATTCGGATTTCCTGTGCCATTTCTGCGCCCAGGCCGCAGGCACCGTCAAGAAGCTCACCCAGGACCATCCCAAGGACGTGCGCCTGGTGTTTAAGCATTTTGCTTCGGGCAAAAACGACGTCCGAGCGGCGCTCTACTTCGAAGCCATCAACCTCCAGGACCCCAAAAAGGCCTGGGCGTTCATGGACAAGGCCTTCGCCAACCAGAAGGATATTGCTGACAAGGGTGACGAGGCGCTTTCCGCCATGGCCAAGGAGCTCGGCGTGGACATGAACCGCCTGGCCAAGGACCTGCAGCGCAAGGACCTCGCCGACCGCATCGCGGCCGACGTCAAGGAGGCCCGGGATTTCGGCTTCAACGGCACGCCGATCTTCCTGGTCAACGGCGCGGCGGTGCGCGGCGCCGTGCCCCTCGAGGTGCTGGAGGAGTTCGTGGCTGTGGCCAAGGACCCCCAGGCCGCCGCGGCCAAAGCCAAGAAACCCTGACGCGCCGACCTGCGGTTCGGCGCTTGCCATCGGGCCGCCGCCGGCCTATTTGTAGCGCAGGCCGGGGGGTCTCCCCCCGGCCAGAGGCGCACCATGCCGAGCGTCAGACAGATACTTGTCCAAAACGTCATCAAAACCCTGCCGGTGGGCCTTGTCGTCATCGATCCCAAGGGGAACGTGTTGGTGGCCAGCCCCTCGGCGGGGACGTTGCTGGGACTGCCGTCGGATTCCCTGGAAGGGAAGGGCTGGCGCGCCTTGTTGCGGCCGGAACCGTTCAACGAGCAGTTCAACCGCAACCTCGTCGAGGCCGTGGAAAGGGGCCGATCCTTCCGGCATTGCCTGACCGAATACCTGCGCCCCGACGGGGAACAACGCCGCTTCTCCATGACGGCCTCCTGCCCGGAGCTCGACGGCAGGCGGGCCGGCGTGACGCTGCTCATCGACGACGTCACCGCGCTCTATCGCAGCCGGGAACGCGAAACCATCGTGTTGCGCGAAAAAAATCGCCTGCAATACGACATGATCGAGAGCCTCAACAACCTGGCTCTTTCCGTGGCCCATCAGATACGCAACCCGGCGGCGGCCATCGGCGGTTTCGCGCTCAAGCTCCTGCGCGAGCACAAGGAGCGCCATCTGGAAACCGAGTCCCCGGACATCATTTTCCAGGAAGCGCGCCGCCTGGAAGATCTCGTGGCGGCGGTGGTGCGCCTGGCGTCGCTACCGCACCCGCGCCTGACGGCCGTCAACCTCGCCGACCTCGTCCGTGAGGCGGCGGACAGGGCCGAGCGGGAGGCCGGGGTTCTGCACAAGCGCCTGGAATGCTCGCTTTCCCTGGAGGAGGTCGAGATCGTGGCCGATGCGGGCCTGCTCGGCCAGGCGCTCCAGGAAGTGCTGCAAAACGCCGTGGAGTTTTCCGGAAAAGACGTCGCCCATGTTGCCGTGGCCCTGAGCCGCCGCGACGACGGCGTGGCGGTCACCGTTACCGACGACGGCCCCGGCGTGCGCCAGGACCTTGCTCCGTTCATTTTCGATCCCTTTTTCACCACCAAGGCGCGCGGCGCGGGCGTGGGCCTGACGCTGGCGCGCAAGGCCGTGCTCGAGCACAACGGCGAGATCACGCTGCAACCGGCCGAGGGCGGCGGGGCCACGGTGCTCATGCGCCTGTTCGACACCCCGGAGGCGGGGCTCGGCCGCGAAGCGTTCTACGGCCCCATGGGCCTCGATGTGCGGGAACTCAAGAGCAAGGCTCACGAGCTCGGCCTCGACGTCTCGGGGCTCACCACCATCGACGCCGTGCGCGCCATCCAGAAGGGCGAAGGCTTCGCGCCCTGTTTCGCCTGGGGCGTCCATGACCGCTGCGGCCAGGAGCTGTGCGCCTTCCGCCGGGAATGCGTCAAGACCACGCGCATCGGCGACGTCCGGCGCATCACCTACGGGGGCGCGGTATGAGGCCGGGAGGGCGCGCGCTGGCCATTTTCGGGCTTTGTTGCGGCGCGGTGCTCGCTGCGGCGTCGCACGGGGCCTGCCGGACCATCTATGGCTACGAGGACAGCCTCGGCATGCTGCATACGAGCCCGGCCAAGGTCAACGCGAACTACAAGCCGCTATTCGAAGGCAAGGCCGACCATGAGGTCCTGATGCACGCCCTGCGCGCCCAGGACGCCCTGGGCGGACCGCCGCCGCCCAGGCCCCGGGCCGCGGCGCTTCCCGTGGACATGGGGCCC
>DQED01000173.1 GCA_003525525.1 Desulfovibrio sp. | reverse complement strand
CGGACGCCGCCCTGGCGCAGGCGACGGCCGGCCTCGCCGCCATGAGCGCCTTCGACCTGCCCGCGGCCAGGGCGCGGTTCCTGCGCGCCCTGGCCCTCGATCCGTCCTTTGTCGCCGCGTCCGTCTATCTGGCGCGCATCGAACTGGGCTCCGACGAACTGGAGGCGGCCTGGCGCACCATCGGCAAGGCTCTCGCCGCCGCGCCGGGCGAGGCCCTGGTCCAGGCCACGGCCGGGTTCGTGCGCCTGGGCTTCCGCGACTTTTCCGGGGCCGAAGCCTTTTTCGAAACGGCGCGCAAGCGCGACCGGGGCCTCGGCGACGCCTGGCTCGGACTCGGCTACGTCGCCTTTTCGCGCGGCCAAAAGGCTCTTGGCCTCGAGCGCATGCTCGCGGCGACGCTGCTTTCCCCGCGCCTGTCGCTGCTCCAGTCGTCGCTCGGCAAGGCGCTCTACCAGAACCGCGAGTTCGACAAGGCCCTGGCCGCCTACGACTACGCCGCGCGCCTGGACCCGCGCGACCCCACGCCGCACCTCTACAAGGGCATCGCGCTCACCGACCTCAACCGGCCCGGCGAGGCCGTGCGGGAAATAAACGCCAGCATCGCCAGAAACGACAACCAGGCCGTGTTCCGCTCGCGCCTGACCCTCGACCGCGATCTGGCCGTGCGCAACGTGGACCTGGCCCGCTCCTTCATCCTGCTCGGCCTTGGCGACTGGGCCTATTCCAAGGCCGTCACGGCGGTGAAAAACGATCCCCGCAACCCCTCGGCGCACCTGTTCATGAGCAACGCCTACATGGCCACCCGCCAGCGCACCGGGGCCTCGGGCACGGAACTGCTCCTCTACCGCCTGCTCTCGCCGGCCAACCAGAACTCGTTCACCCTCTACAACGACTACACGCCCATGTTCGAGATGCCCTACCTGCGCCTGCAAACCGTGGGCGGCGCGGGCTTCTGGAGCAACGGCAAGCCGGTCTGGTCGGCCTCGGCCGAGGCCTACGGCGGCGTGCCGGGCGTGGCCGGCGACGTGTACGGCGCGTGGAGCGACGACCAGGGCATGCGCGAGAAAAACAGCGATTCGCGCTCCCTCTACGGCTTCGCCCAGCTCAAGTGGGAACCGACCGTGCGCGACGCCCTGCTCGCCGCCGCCACCTCCAACGACACCTGGGCCGGCGACAACACGAGCCTCAGCGACTGGCTCTACGCCAACTCGCCCAACCAGAAGCAGTTTTTCGACAACAAAAGCGCCGAACTGGGCTACGTCCGCCGCTTCGGCCCGTCCGCGACCTTCATCGGCTACGTCGCCGCGTCGAACAACCTCTGGGACTGGAAGGACCGCACGTACTACTATTCCACACCGGAGAGCGGCGACGCGCCCATGGTGGAATCCTACCTGCAAAACAGGCGCACGCGGCAGCAGTACGCGAGCTTCCAGGCGCAGCAGCAGCTCGTGCTCGGCAACCACACCGTCCTCGCCGGCGGCGACTACTTCAACGGCGAGCTGGACTACCTGCGCAAGTCCCGCGACTTCTACGTCTACTACGGGCAGCTCGCCGAGGACGCCGCCTTCCGCTACCACTACAACCCGGCCAACCGTTCCGGCAGCGTCTACGCCATGGACTACTGGAAGCTCGCCCCGGGCGTGGTCGCCGAAATCGGCCTGGGCTACGACGCCGTGGACTCGCCCCGCTACGGCTGGCCCGACCCGGTCCACCGGGAGCTTGTAAGCCCCCGCCTGGGACTCAACTGGCAGCTCAGCGACGCGCACACCCTGCGCCTGGCCTTCCAGCGCTACCTCAACACCCACACGCTCTTCCAATCCGTGATCCAGCCCTCGGAAGTGGCCGGCTTTCCCGGCCGGCTCAACGCCGACGACGGCTCCACGGTCACGGAACTCGGCGCGGGCTGGGAAGCGCAGTGGGACCAGGACACCTTCACCGTGGCCCGGCTCTACTACCATCAGGTCGTCAATCCCCAGTACGACCCCTACGCCGGCTACGACCGGGAAATCGACGTCACCGTCAACCGCTACATGGCAACGCTCGGCGTCAACCGCATCCTCGCTCCGTATCTGGGGCTGTCGGCCTTCGGCGTGGCCAAACGCCTGCTGCCGACCGAAGCCACGGCCCGGCGCTACCCCGAAAACGACTTCTTCGAGGCCGACGGCGTGCTGGCGCTCAATTTCCTGCACGAATCCGGCCTTGGCGCGGGCGTCTCCGGCACGGCGGTCCACCAGTACTATTGCGACCGCCGCTACGAGAACGTGCGCGGCGAACGGCGCACGGAAACGCTCTTCGGCCTGCTTACCGCCCAGCTCTCCTACCAGTTCCCGGGCAAACGCGGTTTCGTTTCCGTGACCGGCACGAACCTCACCGGCACGCGCTTCAGCTACCAGCGCGAAGCCGTGGCCCTGGACGCCTTTTATCCGGACCGGCAGATCGTGATCAAACTGGGCTGGTATTTCTAGGCGACCGCATGACCGGCGAACGTCGCATGGAACGCGGCAGGCTGCGCGCCCTGCTGCTCGGCGCGGGAACGGGGCTTTGCCTCTGGGGCCTCGTCCTGCTCGTTGCGGCCACGCCCCAGGGCCGCTCCCTGGAGGACATGGCGCTCGACGCGGCCTGGCTGCTGCGCTCTCGCGCGGCGCGGCCGGCGGACGTCCTGGTCGTGGCCGTGGACGAGCCCTCCTTCCAGGAAATCGGCCTGCCCTGGCCCTGGCCGCGCAGCCTGCACGCAAGGCTTCTCGACCGGTTGCGCAACGCCGGAGCCCGGGCCGTGGTCCTGGACATGGTCTTTGCCGAACCCTCCGCCCCGGCCGACGACGCGGCCCTGGCGCAGGCGCTTGCGCGTTCCGGCGCGGCGGTGCTGGCCAGCGCCCTGGAGAGCGTGGACGACCCGGCGTTTTCCCGGCAAGTGCGCATCGATCCCCTGCCCCTTTTCGCCCGGGCCGCCGCGCGCGTGGGACTCGCGGTGCTGACCCCCGACCCGGACGGGGTCGTGCGCCGCTTCGCGACGCGCCACG
>DQED01000444.1 GCA_003525525.1 Desulfovibrio sp. | reverse complement strand
ATCGGCCTTTCACGCCGGTAACAGGGGTTCAAATCCCCTTGGGGACGCCAAAGAAATCAAAGGGTTATCCTTCGGGATAGCCCTTTTTTCTTTTTGGACTCACCACTGGACACAATAGTAAGGCGGCGCGCGATTTGGCACTGAGATGGCTCATATTCGGCCTAGGGAGGCTCTCAGGGAATTTTTATTCGCAAAGCGGGCCAATCCCCCAGCCATGGGAACGCCGCTGAGCGTGGCGTACACGCAGAAAATGGCCCGGGTCTTCGATGTGCCAGGTGGCGGGACGTTGTTTGGACACAGTGATCATGAGGAGCCTAAAAACAAAGCAGCCCCTGAACCGCCCAAAGCGGCCAGGGGCTGTCGTCGTCGTGACGATCTGAAACTAAACGTCGGCGTAAAGGTCGTCCGTTCCGGTCGCGCCAATGGAAGGATAAACGCTGTTCCCGTGTTCCTGACCCGCCGATTCCTGATCCCCAGAGTTGCCCGGCCCATGGGCGTCGCCCTCGCCACGGCGGCGGAAGCTGTCCTTGAAACACTCGGCGAAATCCAGATGGACGACCCGGTGGTGGATGCCATTGACGTACTTGCGGGTGCCAATGCGGTCGGGGTCACTGCTCAGCACGAGGCCCTGCTCATGAAGGCGCTTCCAAAGGCGACCCCGGGTTTCAAGGGTAAAGCCCTTGGCCTTGCTCTGCTTGTGGGCAGCGTCGTAGCTGATAGCCGGGAGCAGATACAGGCTTTCGCCGGCAATCCAGCCGAAGCAACGCCCATTATTGTGCCAGCCCCCGTGAATATTGGTCCAACCGATGAACTCCTTCCCTTCAAAAGAAGTGAACTCATCGGGATGAATGAAGTTAAAATGGCCAGCACCCTGGGCCATGGCATCGACAAGCTGGTCGAAGAAGAGATCCGCCGTGTCGTCATAGACGAAAACACTATTTTGATTGCGACCAACTTCAAGAAAAATATCTTTGGCCTGAGACAATACGGAGGCTGCCTCGGATTCAGAAATAATATTCATGGCTTTCATATAATAAATGAACATTCCGAACCCGAGGAACAGCTTGGCGGTGTTCTCCGGTGTACGAAAGTGAACAGAACGGAGGCCAGAAAAGCATTCCCGAAGACGTTCAATTTCCGCAGGGATATGATCTTTCAGGCGGTCATAATTGGCAGAAATCCATTTAATATAACCAGCCATGGCATTTTCAAAGAGACCAGCCGCCGCGTACTGCTGCATCTGGGAAAGTTCGCTGGAATCAATGCCCCCCTTGCTGAGCTGGACGACAAAAAGGCGAGCGAGAAGACTGTCCCCCCTCGGCAGCGTTTCGCCGCTGGTCATGATCATGGCCCGGGAATGGTAGCTGCGGGCCAAATCATTCCGCCCCATCCGCTGCCGTCCGGTGGAGTTTCCTTGCCCACGGAAAATCCGCTCCGCCTTTTTTTCGAGTTCCTTGTACCCCAAAGAAGAACGCTCGTTGCGCAGGTAGGTGAAGTCGTCGACGACAAAAACCGCGTCCTTTGCGAGAAACGTCATAATTTCCAGGGCGTTTTCGGTAGAGGCCCAGTTGCCGGGCAAGCTATTGTGAAATTGCCGGCCATAGTGGCTCTGGCAGAGCATGGTCAGCTGGGATTTGAAGGACCCGGTCACGCCGTGGAGGAAGACAGAAAAGTCCAGGGGGATGAAGCACTGGAGGGGGGCCAGGAACGTCGCCCCAATAAGGGGAAGGATCGCTTGGCTCGGGTTCATCTGCGCAAGCGCCAGGCAGGCCCGGAGCGAGTGTTCAAGCTCGTGGTCTTCCTCTCCGGGATTAATGGAAAATTTACGCAGCTGCGGGTCCTCGATGGCAACCTCGAAATGGGCTTCGTCCCCATTGGCACCAATCACGGAACCATTGGTCATGTAAACGTGGCCATGGGAAGACTCAACCCAGCCGGTTGAGGTGGTCGCGGAAAATTGGACAGTCAGTTAAGCTATAGTCCTCAAACGAGGAGGACGGATTTCGATGTCCCAGCGACGAAAGTTTTCAGCGGAGTTTAAGGCCAAAGTGGCGCTCGAGGCCCTGTCAGGCGAGTTGACCTTGGCCGAGTTGGCCAGCAAGTACGACGTGCATCCGACACAGATCGCCGGCTGGAAGCGTCAGGCCAAGGAAGGCATGGTTGCGGCCTTTTCTGGAAAGGCGGCGACCGCGCAGAAGGATTCCGCCGCCGAAATCCGGGAACTCCATGCCAAGATTGGTCAATTGACTGTGGAAAAGGATTTTTTAGAGCGAGCCTTCGCCAAACGATGAGTCGCGGGCGAAGGCGTGGGATAGTCGAACGCGGCCATCCCCGGCTCAGTATTTCCCGACAGTGCCGCATCCTCGGGCTAGCCAGATCGACTTGGTATCATCGCCCGAAGGGCGAGTCGGCCATGAACCTGGACTTGATGCGGCGTATCGATGAGCAGTTTCTGGAGACGCCGTTTTACGGATCGCGCCAGATGCGGCTGCATTTGCGGCATCAGGGCATCGTGGTCGGACGTGGACGCGTGCGGCGATTGATGCGCAGGATGGGGCTGATGGCGATCTACCAGAAGCCCAAGACCAGTCCGCCGCATCCAGGGCACAAGATCTATCCGTATCTGCTGCGCAGTCTTGCGATCAAACGGCCGGATCAAGTGTGGTGTGCGGATATCACGTATGTCCGCATGCGGCGCGGTTTCCTCTACCTTGTGGCGGTGATGGACTGGCACAGCCGGGCCGTGTTGTCTTGGCGTCTGTCCAACACCTTGGACGCGGATTTTTGCGTCGCTGCCTTGGAAGAGGCCATGAATCGTTACGGGGTACCGGAAATCTTCAACACGGACCAGGGCTTGCAGTTCACCAGCCTGGAATTCACCCAGGCGCTCAAGGATGCCGGTGTCGCCATCTCCATGGATGGCAAAGGCCGATGGATGGACAATGTCTTTATCGAGCGGCTGTGGCGCTCGGTTAAATGGGAGTGCGTCTATCTGCGGGAATTCGAAACCGGCAGCCAGGCTCGCTTGGCGCTCGCTGATTGGTTCCGCTTCTACAACGAGCAGCGACCGCATACGGCTTTTGACGGTCGCCGGCCCATGGACGTATACCGGGATGGCCACTCGGCCTCCAAGGCGGCATGAGCACCAACCGGACTTTAGCTTAACCGCACCGCCAAACTGTCCAACCAATCCGGACCAGCTCACCCAACCGGAATAGCGCTTCCTGGAACAAGTTTCCGGGGGGCCTACCCTCAAATTGGACAATTGGGCATTTCCGACCGCCTGAACGAAAATCAAAGTTCGGGATGGGAACGTTCTGAATCCGCACATCCCGGTCCACAAAATATCGATTGCGTCTCTGTTGCATCGTCTCGAGGGAAACACTACCGTTCCGTTCCATGGAAACCCGAGCGATTCACCATGACTGGCCACGTGGCAGATGTTCCTGCGAAAAGCTCGCGCGGGCACAGGACATCACACCATGAACAGAATTGACCGGCTGCTCGGCCTGATCCTCTTCCTGCAATCCCGCCGTTATGCCACCGCCGCGTCAATGGCGGAACATTTCGGGCTGAGCCAGCGCACCATCTACCGGGATATGCGGGCTCTGGCCGAAGCTGGCGTTCCCGTGCTGGCCGAAGCCGGCGTCGGCTATTCGCTCATGCGGGGCTATCTCCTGCCGCCGGTGAACTTCACCGAGGAGGAGGCCTACTCCCTGGCCACTGGGGCCATGTTGATCGAGCATGCAGCCGCCTTCTCCCTTTCCAGCCATGCGGCCACAGCCTTGCAGAAGATACGAGCCGTACTCCCGCCGGCGCGCCAGGACGAGATGTTGCGCGTCAAGCGCGGCACAGGCAGCACGGCTGATACCCCGCCGCCGACAGCACAATCGGACCTCGGACTGATCCAAAAGGCCCTTGGCCGCTGTCAGACATTGCGCTTGCTCTACCAGGGCTACGGCAAACCGGTTCCCGAAGAACGTGTGGTCGAACCCATGGGACTTCTATTTTATCTCGGCCGCTGGCATCTCATCGCCTGGTGCCAACGGCGACAAGCGATACGCGACTTCCGCACCGACCGCATAAGCGTGATGGAAATGTGTAGTGAGCACTTCGCCCCTCGCGGCGACTTCAACCCGGCAGCCTATGTCCGGGAACAGATGCCTTCTCCCCAACTGCGTGCTAAAATACGCTTCCATCCGGACGCCGTGGATCGTGCCCAGCGGGAGTGGTGGATGGGCGTGCAGGAGGATCGGCTCGTGGTAGAGAGTGGAGAAACTGTTCTCACCCTGGCCGTCGTGGACTGGGACCATCTCGCGTCCTGGCTGCTTTCCTTCGGTCCCATGGCCACAGTACTTGAGCCGGCCCAATTGCGCGAACTGCTCGTGACCTGCGCCGAGGCGGCCGCCAGACATCACCGAACCCAGAACGATTGACCTACCGGGTCTGTTCCCTCCCTAGCGTGTCAAGACGATCTTCCCCTGTTGCCGTCCGGTGCACATGGCCTCGAACCCTTCCCGTGCCTGTTCCATGGGCATCACTTGCCCGATCTGCGGTATGATGCCGTGGCGAACCACGAATTGTATCATATCCAGCATTTCCGAGCGGGTTCCCATGATGGAGCCCTTGATGACAAGCTGGTTCATGATGACCGGCAGGAGATCAAGGTGCACCGTCTTCCCCGTGGTCACGCCCATGGTGACGACGGTCCCGCCACGCTTGACCGACGCCAGGGAGTGGTCCCAGGTTGCGGCCCCGACGCTGTCGAAGACCGCATCGACGCGGTTGGGCAGCGGCGTGCCCGAGGCAAAGACACGATATGCGCCCAGGCGGCTTGCCAACTCCGTGCCATCCCGGCCGCGACTTGTGGCCCACACTTCCATGCCGGCGGCACAGCCCATCTGAATGAGCGCCGTGGACACGCCGCCTGTGGCTCCCTGAACCAGCATGGTCTGTCCGGGCCGCAGTCCGGATTTGACGAAAAGCATCCGATAGGCCGTGAGCCAAGCCGTACCCAGGACCGAAGCGTACAACGGCGAGAACCCCGCGGGCAAAGCGAGGACGTTTCGCCGGGGGACTGTCACGAAATCGGCCAAGGTGCCCTGGACTTTTTCGCTCAACACATGCCAGGCGGGATCCAGCGTCTCGTCGTCCGCACGATCGGCGTCGGTGATGAGCGGATAGAGTACAACACCAGTCCCATCATCAAGGCAGCCCGCAGCATCATTGCCAAGAATCATGGGGAAGGGAATAGGGGTATCCTGGCCCGTTATTCCGCGCAGTGTGAAAATGTCGTGCCGGTTGAGGCTGGCGTGGCTGACGCGAACGCGCACCCAGCCCTCGGGAACGTCGGGCGCTGGCCGTTCCCCGACTCGAAGTGCGCTTAATGGATCGGCATCGTTCGGTTTCTCGCAGTATACGGCAAACATCTCGATCTCCTTTGTCGTTCGGTTGGAAACGCAGTGAACTTTGCTCCACGCCGCTGACAACCCTGTGTCAACAGAGACTCTGCTGACAGGGGGCTGTCAACACGGCGTCCTAAGAAGGCATGGGGCGACAATCGGGTCGCCCGTCAACCCGCACGAGAGGGAGAGGGTCTTATGTCGATCGAACTTCATGCCGCCATCGAGGGCTACTTCGCGGCAGCCAACGCCCATGACGCCGAAGCCATGCTGCGCGTCTTCGCACCGGATGCCCGGGTCGTGGATGAGAGGAAGGACCGGTGTGGCCACGAGGCCATACGCACCTGGGAAACGGAGACTTTCGTCCAGTATCAGCCACACCATGAGCCCCTCTCCGTCGAGCAGGTCGAAGATGAAACCGTGGTCATGGCCCAGGTGTCCGGGAACTTTACCGGCAGTCCCGTGGTGTTGCGGTTCAGGTTCCACCTGACGGGGAACGTGATCTCCCGGTTGGAGATAACGACATCCTAGGGTTGAGGGAGGGGGACGGCATAGGCCGTAACGGGGAACCTGCCCCTCCTTGGGCCGTTGGACATGCCAAGTGCATCCTCCGGAAAAAACGGAAGCCGGTGCTCGACCACTGCGCCGGTTTCTCGTCGCCGGCAACCAAGAGTGACCTCTGGACCTTTCCCTCCCCTCTTTTCCCTGCTCCGCCCCTCCTTCATTTTGCCGCCATCGCCGCTTTCACACCGGCCGGATCGACCTGGAAGAGGACGTCGGTGAGAGCGTCGAGGGTGTCGCTGACGTTGTCCAGCTCAGGCGGGGTGGGCAGCACGGGGACATCGAGGCAGGAGAGGTCCAGGCAGGCGTAGGCGAGCTCCTCGTTGAGGCGGCAGGCGTCGCCGATGCCGCCGCAGGCATGTTCCTGTTCCTGCCGTTCGGGGTCGAGCGACCGGGTGAAGCGCAACATATCGGACGGGCACTGGCAGGAGTTGACGGATTCGATTTCCTTGTTGAGCGCCTTTGCGGTTTCCATCAGGTGGTTGAAACCCGGCACGCGGGCCTTGCGACGCGGGTCGCGCGGATCGGGGATGAAGGAGCCTTCGTTGTAGAGATCCAGTTCCCGGCGCAGATCTTCGTAGGCGTTGCGCACGGTTCGCCGGTAGCGGCCGTAGGCGGTGAGGCCCATGGCGGTGCGGATGTGCGGGGTGACGGCGTTCGGGTCTTCGCAGGCGGACAGGCGCGCGACGTCGTAGCCCAGGCCGGAAAGGAACAGGTCGGCCTGGGCGCTGTCGAGGAGGAGTTTGCGGAAGGCCCGCCACCGGGCCAGGGCGAGCAGACCTTGGCGGGCGACCTTTTCGCGCGTGCCGGCAAAGGCTTCCAGGCGTTCGTCCAGACGGTGGCGGCGGGAAAAGAAGTTGTCCGCCATCTCCGTGAGCAATTCCTGTTTGAGATCGTCGGCGTATTCGTTTCCAACCATGCGTGCATACTCCCGGGGGAATATCGTGTGCCTACCTGAAGAGCCCCCGATTGGGGAAATTTTTTGACAAGCGCTCTCAGGAGGCGAGGGCATGCATGCTTTCGTAAGCCAAGGGCGGCATGGAGTCGAGCGCGGAATGCCGCCGCAGGGTGTTGGACCAACCTTCGAATACTCAAACGCGGTCACTCGGCGCGCCTCTGGCCGCAAGTGATCCCGACAGCCAGCCGGCCCTGGTCTTTGCGCCCAAACCCGGCTCCCCGCTTCGGGTCAAGCGCCAGGGCCTGCGGGGGAAGCTGCGGGTGCGGCTGCTGGTCGGTACGGCGGGTCTCGTGGAGCGTGTGCATATCCCGGGAGGGGAAAACGTGGAGGCGTTCGCGGAAAGCGTGCGCACGCCCCTTGGGCGTTGGCGATTCAAGCCTGGAACGAGGCCGGGGACGCCGGTCCATTGGGCAGCGATCCTGCCAATGGCGTTCGAACAACAAGGGTGAAGCGGCAGACATGTCGTATCGGTTTTTTTCATGCACGGCGTAGTTCCATTTGTTCTAGCAATACTGCTAGGATAGCGACAGATCCTTCTCCAGCCTGCTCCCGGTCCGGGCAACAAAGGCCACCTGGATAGTATATTTTATGGCGCATTGACATAAGAATTCAAACTTTATAACTTTTAGTGTTACTTTATTTAAATTATTATCTTGAAAAAAACTAAGAATTTAGTTTTTGTCATCGTTTCAACCTGTTACCCGAAAGGAGCGAGCATGATTCCCCGCCGTTTCTCCCGGGCTGCCCTTCTTGCCCTTGGCCTCGTTTTCGTCGCCGCGCCGTCGTTGGCAGCCGATCCCCCGAAAACGGAGAACGCCGACGAAACCATGCTCGACGAAGTCAACGTCGTTTCCTCGCCCATCATCGAAGGGAACAGGGTGGACAGCTTCGCCAACGAAACGACGACGGTCACGAAAGAGCAGATATGGGATCTCAACGCCCCGGACCTGACCTCGGCGTTGCGGCGCACACCCGGCGTGACCATCTCCCGCTTCGACAACATCGGCTCGTTCGGCGGCGCGGAAGGCGGCGCGATCTTCATCCGGGGCAAGGGGGCCAGTCGGCCCGGTGCGGAAATCTCGGTCATGATCGACGGCGCGCCGGCCTATATCTCGGTCTGGAACCACCCGTTGCTCGATTACCTCTCCGTGGACCCGGCCAATTCCCTCACCGTGTACAAGAGTCCCCAGCCGCTCAACTTCGGCAACGGCTTGGCCGCCGTGGACATGACGCCCAAAAGCCGGGACAAGGAAGGCTTCGAATCGCGGGTCACGGCCCAATACGGTTCCTACAATACGCCCCAGGAAACGGCCGAGACCGGCGGCAAGGTCGGCCGCTTCGACTACTACGCCTCCCAGAGCTACCGCTATTCCTCGGGATCGCGGGCCATGTCCGACGGCATGCTCACAAGTTACTACGGCCGACTGGGCTATGGCCTGACCGACAACTGGAACGCCCACGCCACGGTGATCCGCACGGACAACTACGCCATGGATCCGGGGCCGGAAGGACAGCCGGAGGAGCGCGACGGAAAATATGTCACTCGCGACTGGCACATGGTGGCCACGCTCTCCAACGCCTACGATTGCGCGGAAGGGACCGTCAAAGGCTATTGGAACAGGGGCGAAGGCAACTGGTTCAACCAAGCCGGCACGGACAACGACAACAAAAACGATTCGGACCTGTACGGCGTGCGGGCCAAGGAAAAGCTGCGCCTTTGGCAGGGCGGAGAAATCGCCCTGGGCGCGGACATGGACTGGATCAGCGGCCGGGCGGAATTCACCACCGATCCCTCGCTGACCATCAATTCCCTGACGGACTGGTCGTTTACGCCGGGCGGCGTGACGCACTTCGACCGCATGACCTGGTCCATCTTCTCGCCCTTCCTCGGCGTCTCCCAGATGGTCGGTTCCAAGGAAGGCTTTTACGCCACGCCTTCGGCCGGGCTGCGCTACTACGGCCACAGCCGGTTCCAGTCGGAATGGTCGCCCCAGGCCGGTCTGCTCCTTGGCTACAAGGATCTGGAGCTGCACGGCGCCTACTCCCGGGGCGTCAACTATCCCGGGCTCAACGTGGCCGTCTTCTCGCAAAACGTGATCACGTCCCTGGGCCAGAACTGGCGCGACCTCAAGGCCGAAACCATGGACCACTTCGAGGCGGGCGCCACCTACAAGTACGAAACCCTCCTCAAGCTCGATGTGACGGCGTTTTCCGACAACGGCCGCGACCGCTATGTGATGTATCCCGCCTCCGGGAAGCCGTCCGGGTTTGAAAATTTCGGCACCTACTCCATTTGGGGGCTGGAAGCCACGGCCACCTATACGCCGGCAAGGGATCTTTCCCTTTTCGCCGGTCTCAGCGCCATGGGACACGCGCCGCAGTACCTGCCCTACGTGCCGGACCTGAGCATCAGTTTCGGCGGCAACTACCGCTTCCTGGAGCATTTCAAGATCGCGGCCGACGCCCAGTACGTGGACGAGATGTACGTGCTCTCCGAAGCCCGGCGCGTGGGCACGCGCAACACCTCGAAAGTCGACGGCTACTGGCTGGCCAACGCCAAGTTTTCCTATTTTTTCACCATCCCCAAACCCAAGGTCGAAACCGAACTCTTCGTGGCCGTGCAGAACCTGACCAACACCTTCTACAAATACAAGCCCGGCTACCCCATGCCGGGAGCCGGGATTTCGGCCGGCGTGGCCCTGACGTTCTAACTGCGGAGGTCTTATGGAAGAGGCCATTTCCACGGTCTTTGACCGGCGTGAGGTGTTCGCGAAATTGCGGGCGCATGACCGCATGCGCCATGGGACGGCCTATGCCTGGCTGGAAGGATTTCTGGCCGGGCGGGGCCAAAGCGGTCTGCGCCTGCTCGACCTCGGCTGCAACGACGCCCGGGACATGGCGCGCGTGCTGGCTGCCGGGGACGTGGCCGCCTATATGGGCGCGGACACGGATACGGACTGTCTCGCCGCCGCGCGGAAAAACCTCGCCGGGAGTCCGGCCGCCGTGGACCTCGTCGCCGCGGACGGCCGGGAAGTGTTGGCCGGCTTGCGCGGGGCCGTGGACGTCATCTGGATGGGGCTGTTGCTCCACCATTTCCCGCAAGGGGAAAAAGCAAAGCTCTTCGCCATGGCCAAAAACGCCCTGCGTCCGGGCGGAGTGCTCCTCAGCCACGACCCCATGCCGGACGATGGGGAGAGCGCCGAAGCCTATCTGGAGCGCTACAATCGGGAGATCGAAAACGGTTGGGCGGAACTCGCGCCGGAGGAACGGCGCGTGCTCGTCGACCATTTTCGCCGCCACGGCCGCCACGATCCCGTCGACGTCGTGGAGGGGCTGGCCAGGGAGGCGGGATTCTCCCAGGTGGTTCGCAAACGCCTGGACCCCGCCGGCTTCTACGCGTTGTTGCGCTTCGCGGCCTGAGCAGGCGCGGGGGAGGCAAGAGAGGCATGCAAATGCAAAACGGATCCGATCCCCGGGCCGCCTTTTTCGACGCCCGGGCCGCGAACTGGGAAGCCAATTGCTACCCGCCGCCCGTGCGGGAAAAGCTCCCGCGCTTGGTCGCGTCCTTCCATCTGCCGGGCGGGGCAACGGTCCTCGACATGGGCACCGGCCCGGGAACGCTGGTGCCCTATCTGCAAGACGCCGTGGGCCCTTCGGGACGGGTGTTCCCCTTGGACCTGTCCCTGGAGATGCTGCGCCAGGCCCGGTCCAAGCTCGGGCCGGCGGCTCCGCCGCCGGTTCTGGCCACAGCCATGCGCCTGCCCTTTCGCGATGCGAGCTTCGACGCCGTGGTCTGTTTCGCCGCCTTTCCCCATTTCGAGGACAAAGGCCTCGCCCTGTCGGAAATGGCCCGGGTCGCCAAGTCCGGCGCGCAGATCCTCATCGCCCATTTGCTCAGCCGCGTCGAACTGCTCGCCCACCACGGCGCCCACAGCGCCGTAGCCCGGGACGCCCTGCCCGAGGAAGGCCGCATGCGCGATTTTTTCCAGGCCGCCGGCCTGCCCGATCCCGTCATCGTCGACGCGCCCGGGCGCTATCTGGCCACGTGCCGCAAACTGGCGAGCCCGTCGGAGAGCCGGCCATGACGCGCCTTGCACGTGCCCTCCGCTGTCTCGCCTTCGTTTGTATCTGTGTGCCCCTGGCGGCCTCCCTTGGGGAAGCCGGACAACAGGAAGCGCCCATCGTCGTCGCCGCCGGCACCACGCTGGTGTCGGACATCGTAAACGACCTGGGGCGGGGATTGGTGACGGCGACTCCCATCATGCCCGCCGCCGCCTGCCCGGGACACACCGACCTGCGCGCCTCGGACATGCGCGCCCTGGCGGACGCCCGGGTCATCCTCCTGCACGACTGGCAAAGCCATCTGGACAGCGTCATGGGCCCCATCCGCAACGACCCGTCCCTTGCCGCCAAGGCGCGCACCATCGATGCGCCCGGCAACTGGATGGTGCCCGATCGCCAGAAGTCCGCCACCCTGGCCGTGGCCCGGGTGCTGGCCGATATCGATCCGCCCCATGCCGCCCTGTACGGGGAGCGGGCCAAGGCACGCATCGTCGCGGTCGCTCGCGTCGCCGCCGTGCTTGCCGCCAAGGCCGGGCCCCTCGCGGGGTTGCCGGTCATGACCGACGTGCAGCAGCAGCCCTTTCTGCAATGGCTGGGCTGCGACATCGCCGCCGAGTACGGCCGGTTCGAGGAAAGCGGGCCGCAAAAACTCGCCCGGGCCCTGGCCCGGGCCAGGGAGGCGAAGGTCCGGCTCGTGGCCGACAACCTGCAAAGTTCGGGCGGTTCCGGCAAAACCTTCGCCGAGGACCTGGGCGCGGCCTTCGTCGTGTTGACGAACTTCCCGGGCGGGTTCCCCGACGCACCGACCTGGGCCCAGGCCATGGCCGCAAACCTGGACCGTTGCCTTGCCGCGCTTGGTCGCCATGGCCAATGAGCCCGCCCTTTCCCTGCGCGACGTCACGGTCAAGCGGCGCGGCCGCGTCGCCCTGCGCATGGACGCCCTGGACCTGGACAAGGGGCGGGTGCTTGGCGTCATCGGCCCCAACGGAGCCGGCAAGAGCACGCTGCTCGCCGCCGTTTGCGGGCTGTTGCGCCTTTCCTGCGGCGTGGTGCAATTGTTTGGGCATGATTTGGCCGGTCCCGGCGCAAGTCAGGCCCGGCGGGACATCGCCCTGGTCATGCAGGCCCAGGACGTGGACCCGCGCCTGCCCATAAGCGTCCTGGAATCCGTCATGTCCGGCGGCTATGCAAGGCGCGGCTGGTTGCGGCCCCCGGGGCGGGAACTCGCCCGGCGGGCCTCGGAAATGCTGGAACTCGTCGGTATCGGCCATCTGGCCGGCCGTCCCCTGGGGCAGCTTTCCGGTGGCGAACAGCAACGCGCGGCCATTGCCAGGGCCTTGACCCAGCAGCCCCGAGTGTTGCTGCTCGACGAACCCACCTCGGCCCTGGACTGGCGCGCCCAGCGCGACATCCTCGGCTGCATCGCCTCGTTGCGCGAGCGGCTGGGTTTGACCGTGTTGCTGGCCACCCACGACCTCAACAGTCTGGAAAGCCTGTGCCACGAGGTGCTGTGCCTCAAATCCGGCCGTCCCCTCTGGCGCGGGCCGGCCCGGGAAGCCCTCGACGCCGACCGGCTCGGCGGCCTCTACCGGGCCGAAGTGGCGGTCGTGTCCCACGGCGGGCGGCGCGTGGTGCTTTTTTGAGGGATCGCCATGGATGCCTTTCTTGACGCGGGATTCATGCGCCATGCCGTGCTGGCCGGGCTGTTCGCCGGCGTGGCCTGCGCCGTGGCCGGGGTGTTCGCCGTACTCATGCGCCTGACCTTCATCGGCGTCTGCCTGGCCCATGCCGCTTTTGCCGGCGGGCTTGTGGGGCTGCTTTTCGGCTGGGACCCGCTTGCCGGCGCGCTGGTCGCCAGCCTGGCGGCGGCGGCGGTCATCGGACCGGTGGCCGATCGGGGGGAACTCTCCCCGGACACCGCCGTGGGCGTCGTGTTTTCGGCCATGCTCGGCTTGGCCATTTTTTGCCTGGGCCTGCTCCCCGGCCCCAAGACGGCCGGACTGAACCTCTTTTGGGGCAATATCCTCACCGTCAGCCGGCGCGACCTCTGGCTCCTCGGCACGGTGGCCGTGGCGGCGAGTCTGGCCATCATCGCCTTCTTCAAGGAAATCCAGGCGGTGGCCTGTCATCGCCGGATCGCCCGGGCCAGCGGCCTGCCGGCCACGGCCATCTTCTACGGCATTCTTTTTTTCACGGGACTGACCGTCACGGCCTGCCTGCCGAGCGTCGGCGGCCTGCTCGTCTACAGCCTGCTCATCAATCCGGCGGCCGCCGCCTATCAACTCACCTACCGCCTCGGGCGTCTTTTCTTCCTGGCCGCCTTGTTCGGCGTCGTCTCCTGCGAGGGCGGCCTGCTCATTGCCTGGAAGCTCGACGTGCCGGCCGGCGCGTCCATCGTCCTCGTGTCCAGCCTGCTCTTTCTGGCGGCCGTGGCCTGCTCTCCCAAGAAAAAGGCCGGTTCCAGGGCCGAGGGATAACGGCCATGGCGGACATGCCGTCTGTTCTGCCCGCGTGGCAACACCCCACGAGTCCCCGTCGCCGGGCATGGCTGGGATGGCTTTTGTCTCTCGCGTTGCATTCCGTCGTCCTTGTCGGTCTTGTCTGCTTTTGCCGTTTTTTCGCCGATCATCCTGCCGGCGGGGGAGGCGGGACCGGCGGGGGAGGCGGGTCTGTCTTGGCCGTGGACCTCTCCGGGCTGGGGGCGGGGGATTGCGGTTCACCTCCCGGATCGGACGCGGCAGCGGGCGCTGACGAGATGCCCGCGGCTGAAGAAACCACGTCCCCTCAAGCCCGGCAGGAGGCCACGCCGGAGGAGGCGTCGGAGAACAACCAGGAAAAGGCGTTGCCTGTTCTGGCGAAACCCTCCGCACACGCGGTCAAAACCAAAACCGAGCAGAAACAATGCGTTCCCCGAAAAAAACGACCTCCTCACGCTGCCGCCGTCGCCACGGTTCCGGCATCCGTATCGGGGCAAGGATCGGAAAACCCCGGCGGGAGCGACGCTTCCCAGGCCGGACCATCGGGAGTCGGACCGGGCACGACCGGGGGCGTTTCCGGCCAGGGTGGCGGGACCGGAGGCGGCAGCGGCGGCGGCGAAGGCCCCGCTGTCGGCGCGGGGCGGGGCATGGGCGAAGACGGCGGCATGAGCCTGGCGGCCGTGGACGTGAAGCCGAGGATCATGCGGCAAGTGGAGCCCGCGTATCCTGCGGATGCGCGACGGCATGGGATCGAGGGGCGGGTCGTCGCACGGCTCCTGGTCGCCGCTGACGGCGGGGTAAACAAAATCAGCATTGTTTCCGCAAAGCCGCCGCAAATATTCGAGCAAGCCGTCATTACGGCTCTTGAAAAATGGAGGTTTCATCCTGCCCGGTACAAAGGGCGCGAGGTGGCGAGCTGGGTCATGTTGCCGATACGCTTCGATCTGAAGTAGCGCCTGCAGCGCACTGCATTCACGGAAGATTCTCCAAGGACATCGGCGGGATTTCGAAAATTGTGTCCGCCCGTGAATTCAAAACGAGACAAGGGCCATCCCGAAGGACAACGTCGCGGCTAGCGGTAGCCTGTCCCACCCCTCCCACTGGGGGCTTTGTCGTGTGGGGCGTCCTGTGCATGCTTGCCGACGAGGGAAAATGCTCTCGGCAGAGACAATGACGCCAAGCCAATGGCAAAGGCAGGTGATGCAAGCATCCCGGTAAAAAGGACCATGTCGATCACGAATACTTCACCCGTTGAATCCTCATGCCCCCTCGTCCAGTGACAGAATATGTTCCATGGGATCAAATGAATGTCCCGTAGCCAACCTGATTACTTTCGGACACGGTCGTAATCGGCACGGACAAATTCCAGGATGGTCTTGGCCCTGGCCGAATACAGATTGATGGCGTCGAACTCGGGCGCGACGTAGAGCTTTTGCATGAGCAGCCCGTCCGTGCCGAACCAGAGGGGAATGAGGCCGCCCAGGAAGAAGCCGCGTTCGCGCAAGGCCGCGACGGCGAAAGCCGTTCCCGGATCGCCGGCGTTGACGAACACCTGGACCACGGCCAGCCCCCGCGCTGCGGCCTCTTGGTCGAGCGCGGCCGCCCGCACGGGAAAATCGGCCCCGATGCGGGAGGCCTGAACCCGTTCGACCTGGGCGAAGTCGAAGAGGCGGCGCTCGAACGCGGTTTCCGGCGCGGTCGGCCGGTCGGGACCGCCGAACAGCACGTCCCGGTCCAGGGAAAAGCCTCCCAGGACGAAAGCGAGTTCCCGTCCGTAGCATTCGGGCAGATGGAGCGCCATGCGCCGGTCGCGGTCGATGCGCGCGCCAAGAAGGCAACTCACCCGCTGGGAGCCCGCGCCCTCCTTCTCGTAGGCTCCGGACGGCATGAGGGACGCTTCCAGTCCGCACTCCGAGTAGCCTTGCTTGTCCACGAGCTTCTGGGTGACGAGGTGCGTGCACACGGCCTCGCCGAAAAAACCCTGGGCCTGGGACATGCCCCGGGAGAGGCGATCCATTTCCCGGATGATTTTGGCGGCCATGGTGGTGTTGCGGTAGGCGGGGTCCACCATCACCTGGCCGAATTCGAACAAGGCCTTGTTGGGCGGGGAACTCTGGAAATAGGCTCCCTGGCCGGCCACGATCCCCGTCTCCAGCCGGGCGACCACGGTCAGAAGATGGCCCTTGGCGTTCAACGCTTCGATGCGCTCCGGGCGGTAATACTCCTCCACCGGGTAGCGGTCCCCGTAGATCGTATAGAACAGTTGGGCGACGCCCTGCCCGTCGCCGGGACGCAGGGGCCCTACCTCGTAGGAGCGGCCGGCCTCCACTTCCTGCCAGTTTTCCAGAAGCCGGCGGGCGGGATCGGTCTTCGCAGCCGCGTCGCCCCGGGCCGCGCAAAGGCAGGCGGCGAAATCGTCCAGCGTGCGCAGGGACAGGGCGTCGCACTCGTCGAGGGACAGGGCGAAGCGGTTCTCCACGGCCAGGCAGAACGCCGAAAAATCCAGGGAATCGATTCCCTGGCGCAGCAGCGGCGCGTCCGGCCGGATGGCCTCGGCCACGGCGGGGGCGACCCCGGATTCCACGAGCAACTCGCGCAACACGCAAAGAGAAACAGGCATGACGCACCCCGGGAATGTCTTCATTGTTGGCGCAGTTTGAACCGCTGCACCTTGCCCGTGACGGTCTTGGGCAGTTCCGATACGCACACGAACAGCGCCGGGCACATGTGCTCGGGCAGGCAGGTCCGCAGAAACTTCCGCCACGCGAGGCGCAGCTGTTTTTCCGGCCCGGAGCCGGGCGCGGGAACCACATAGGCGCAGACGACGTCGAGACCACCCGCCCGCCGTGCCGCCACCGCGCACTCGGCCACGGCCGGATGGCGCAGCAGCGCCTCCTCCACCAGTACCGGCGACACCCACTGCCCGCCGGATTTGAGCATGTCGTCGCTTCTGCCCCTGTGGGCGAACCAGCCGTCCTGCTCGACGAAAACGTCGCCCGTGCGCAGCCAGCCGTCTTCCAGCATGGTTTCCCGGGTCTTGTCCGGGCGGTTCCAGTAGCCCCGGCACAACCCCTGGCCGCGGATGAGCAGGTTGCCTTCGGTTCCCGGCGCAACCGCGTTCCCGTGGTCGTCCACGAGCCGCGTCTCGAACCCCGGCACGGGCTGGCCGGCGAACCCGGCCCGGGACGCGCCCTTGCGGTTGGCGATGAAGACGTTGAAGGCCTCGGTGGAGCCGATGCCGTCGAGGATCTCCCGCCCGGTCAGCTCCCGCCAGGCCTCGTGCAGGACGGCGGGCAGGGCCTCGCCCGCGCTGAAACACAGCTCCGGCACGACCCGCCGCATGTCGGGTTCGAAAATCCGGATCAGCATGTTGTAGAGCGTGGGCACGCCGAAAAACGCCGTGGGCCTGTGCCTGGCCAGGACGTCGAACACGTCCCCGGGGCCGGGTTTGCCCGGGAAAAGCACGACGGAGGCCCCGACGGCCAGGGGCAGCGCCAGGCTGGCGAGCAGCCCGTAGGCGAAAAAGCACTTGCTGGAGGAAAAGACGACATCCTGGCGCGAGAGCCCGAGCAGCGTCCCCCAGGTGGCGGCCGGCACCAGCAAGTCCTGCTGGCGGTGGGGCACGCCCTTGGGACGGCCGGTCGAGCCCGAACTGTAGAGCATGAATCCCGGCAACGCGTCATTGGCGGGGCGGGGGGCGAAGTCGGCGGGGAAGCGCTCGATCTCCGACGGTCCCAGGTCGTCGCAGCACACGCCCTGGACGCCGTCCGCGACCGCGCCCAGCGCGGCATGGCCGGGAACCGTCACGACAAGACCCGCCCCTGCGTCGGAGCGCAGGAATGCGTAGTCCTGCGTCGCCAGGCCCGTGTTGAGCGCCACGGGACAGGCTCCCGCGAGCATGGACCCGAGAAAGGCTATGGCGAAGGCGGGCGTATCCGGCAGCGCCAGCAGGATGCGGTCGCCCGGGCGGATGGAACGGGCGTCGAGGAAGGAAGCGAACTGCAGCGAGCGCGTACGCAGTTCGCCGTAGGACAGCGATGCGCTGCCGAAATGATAGGCCGTTCTTTCCGCTCCGAACGCCCCGCCCGCGTCCAGAATGCCCAGGGCGGCATTTTTCCCGTCTTGCATGGGCCCTCCCTTTCGTCCCGATGCTTTTCCTAACCCGCCGGCAGGAGCCGGTCAAACGCTCCGGAGAAGCGACGAAAGACCCCCTGCCCCTGCCGGCTCGCGGTCGAAACGGGCCTCGCGCCCTTGTCGCATGTCCTTCTGGCGGCTATCCTTTGCACCGACGGATGCCGCGTTTCCCTGCAACACCCGCCACGGCCCGCGTTGCGGGGTGGACGGATCGTACAGGGCATTTTTGACGGCGGGCTTGTCGCCGCCGCCGCGCGCGTGTCCCGGACGCAAGCGGAAACCAGGATACGGGACGCCACGGAACGGAGCCCTCTGCATGCGGATCGACGCCCTGGACAAGGCCTGCGGCCGCGAGCGGTACGCCGTGGACGAAACGCCTCCGGATTGCCTGTGGGCCGGAGCGTTGCGCGCGGGCATTCCCCACGGCCGCATCACCGGCCTGGACGTGGCCCTCGCCCGGCGGACCCCGGGCGTGGTGGCGGCGCTGACCCGGGCCGACGTGCCCGGAACCAACCGCCAGGGCATCGTGCGCAAGGACCAGCCGGTCTTGTGCGGGGAGCGCGTGCGCCACTGCGGCGATCCCGTGGCGCTGGTCGTGGCCGAAAGCCGGGAAGCCCTGGCCGAGGGCCTCTCCCGCATCCGCCTTTCCCTGGAGCCGTTGCCCGGCGTGTTCGATCCGCTCCAGGCCCTGTCGCCGGACGCGCCCCTGGTGCATCCCGGCCGCGAGGAAGGCAACCTGCTCGCGCGCGGGCTCATGGAAAAGGGCGACGCCCCGGCCGCCCTGGCGCAGTGCGCCGTGGTCGTCGGCGGGCGGTTCCATACGCCCATGCAGGAACACGCCTTTCTGGAGCCGCCGAGCGGCCTGGCCCGGCTCGCCCCGTCAGGCGTCCTGGACATGGTCGCCTCCACCCAGGCCCCGTTTCGCGACCGCTTCGAGATCGGCCAGGCCCTGGGCCTCGATCCCCTGCGCATCCGCGTCCGCGCCCCGTACCTGGGGGGCGGTTTCGGCGGCAAGGACGGGGCCACCGTCCAGTGCCTGCTGGCCCTGGCCGCGCTGCGTGTCCCGGGACGCTGGGTCAAAATGGTCTGGAGCCGGGAAGAAACGTTCCTGGCCGGCTACAAGCGCCATGGCGCGGTCATGGACATCCGCCTCGGGGCCGACGCCGACGGCGCGCTGCGGGCCCTGTGCTGCACGATGCATTTCGACGCCGGCCCGTATGCCCATTTGAGCGCCGAGATCATGGCGCTCGGCATGGAGCACGCCGCCGGCCCCTACCGCGTCCCGAACACCCGGATCGAGGGTCTGTGCGCCTACACCAACAATCCCGTCGGCGGGGCCTTCCGNNGACCTTTGCCGTGGAACGGGCCATGGACCTGCTCGCCGGCCGCCTCGGCCGCGACCCGGCCGGACTGCGGCTGCAAAACGCGCTTCTGGCGGGCGAGGAAAACGGCGTCGGGGTGCCGGCCGAACCCGGGACCGATGTCGCCGCCTGCCTGCGGGCGGCCATGGACCATCCGCTGTGGGCCGGACGGGAGGCGTGGAAAAAGGCCGCTCCGCCGGACGTCCGGCGGGGCGTCGGGCTCACCGCCATGCAAAACGCCATGGGCTACGGCAGGGGCCTGTCCGACCACGCCGCGGCCAAGCTGGAACTGACGCGCCAGGGCACGTTTCGCATTTTCAATTCCGTGCCGGACATGGGCCAGGGCAACGCCGCGGCTTTCGCGGCCATGGCCGCCAAGGCCCTCAACCAGCCCGAAACCGCCTTCGCCTGCCGCCAGCCCGACACCAGGCTTTGTCCGCCGGCCGGCTCGTCCTCGGCCAGCCGCACCACCTACACCTTCGGCAACGCGCTGCTTGGCGCCTGCCGGGCCATGGCGGCGAAACTGCGGCACCGGGCGGCGCTGGCGCTTTTGTGCGACGAGCCGGACCGGCTCGTGCTCGTGCCCGGGGCGGTGTCCGACCCTGCCACCGGCCGCGCCGTCCCCCTGGCCGTGCTTGCCGGCTTCCTCACCCGCGACGACCGGATCTGCATCGACCAGCACGCCATGGCCGTGGTCGAAAATCCGCCGGACACGGGCCGGGAGTTCCGCATCGGCTTTCCCCACCGCTTCTATTCCTACGGGGCCTGCCTGTGCGGGGTGGAGGCCGATGTCCTGACGGGGCGGGTGCGCCTGGTCCGGTGCTTCCTGACCGTCGCCTGCGGCCGGACGTTTTCCCTGGCCGGCGTGGAACAGCAACTCCAGGGCGCGGCGGCCCAGGGCGCGGGGCTGGCCCTGTTCGAGGACCTGGCAGTGGAGGACGGCCGCATCCGCGCCGGGGACATGAGCGCCTACCTGATCCCCACGGCCGTGGATCTGCCGGACACGGACTGCCTGGCCCTTAACGACGACGAGCCCACGGGCCCCATGGGGCTTAAGGGCATGGGCGAGATCGGCATTCATGGGCCCGGCCCGGCCGTGGCCCAGGCCCTCAAGGACGCGGTCGGGCTTTGCGCAACGCGCCTGCCCGTTTCCCCGCAGGAGGTGCTGGCGGCTTTGGAGGACGCTATTTCATGAGCGAACGCAGGGAGATAGCCTTTCGGCTCAACGGCGCGTCCGCCCGGGTCGTCGTCGAACCGGGCAAGCGGGTTCTGGACGTCCTGCGCGAGGACTGCGGCTTGACCGCGGCCAAGGAAGGCTGCGGCACGGGCGAGTGCGGGGCCTGCGCCGTGCTGGTGGACGGGACGGCGAAGCTGTCCTGCCTCATGCTCGCGGCCCAGCTCGAGGGCCGCGACGTGACCACGGCCGAGGGGCTCGGCACGCCCGAAGCGCCCCATCCCCTGCAGGCGGCTTTCGCCGCGCACGGGGCCGTGCAGTGCGGCTACTGCTCGCCGGGCATGACCATGGCGGCCGCGGATCTCCTCGCGCGCGCTCCCGATCCCGACCGCGAGGCGGTGCGCCAGGGGCTTTCCGGCAACCTGTGCCGCTGCACCGGNNGGCTACGTGAAGATCGTGGACGCCGTCATGGCGGCGGCCGCTGCTCTGCGGGAGGAAAAACCGTGAACGGCCGGGTGTTCCGGCCGGACCGCCCGGAAGCGTTGTGGCCGTTGCTGGAAGGCGGCGCGCGTCCCATGGCCGGCGGCACGGACCTGCTTGTGCGCCTGCGGCGGCAGCCGCCCTGCGATGTGGCGCTGCTCGAAGGCCTCCCCGGGCTGGACGCCGTGAGCCTCACGGACGGACAAATCCGTCTCGGCGCGACCGTAACCCACGCGCGGCTGCTCGCGCACCCCCTGGTCCGCGAGCGCCTGCCGGCGCTGGCCCGG
>DQED01000290.1 GCA_003525525.1 Desulfovibrio sp. | reverse complement strand
CTCGTCACGGTCCGGGGGCACGGCGCGTCGCGGGCCTTCACCGAGGCCGGGCCCATGGCCGAGCGCCTTGCCGGGCTTTCCTTTTTCACCAACATGACCATACGCATGCGCCTGGACCGCGTGGACGGCGTCGGGGAGCTCGTGCTGGCCGGGCCGGACGTGGTGCCGGCCATCGCCGCCGGGTTCGCCCGTGCCTTGGGCGAGCGCGAGGATGTGGGCGACGGGGGCCTGGGGCTGCTCGATTTCCTGGGTTCGTTTTCCGCCGAGGAGCTGGCCGGGGCCGGGGCGCAGCTCATGGAGCCGTGCCCTGAAGAGGAACATGCCTTGCTCGCCGCGGCCTGGCCCGGGCACGCCAAGGCGCTCGTGGCGGCGCTCTCGCAAATATGACGGACGCGCCGTCCGCACCCGGCGGACCGCGCTTTTGTTGCGCGGCCGTGGCCCGGGGCGCTGCCGGCCCGGCCCGGGCTGCGTGGGCGGCGTCTACAACGCGCCGGGCGTCCGGGGTGGGCGCACGGTGGCGGTCTTTACCGATGCGACAGAGCCTGGGACCGTTGAGGACCGGGTCCTTGCCCTGCTGACGACGCCATAGACGGTGTGGGGGGGACGGCCGTACACACGGCGTGGACCCTTTGGAAACGGCGGAACTGCGGACGGTCGGCGTACGGCCTATGCGGCCGGTGGGGGAGCGGCCAGATGCTTTTGCGCGGCCGCGAGCACCTGCGCCGCGTCGGTCAGACGCGCATCGGCGGCAAGGGCGCGTTTGGCCGCGGCCAACGCTTCCTTCCAGTTGCCGAGCCGCGCCTGCACCCGGGCCATGGCCTGGTCGAGCAGGGGATGGCTCGCCCCCCTGGCGGCGACGTCGAGCAGGATGCGCTCGGCTTGCTGCCACTCCTCGGCCTTGCCCGCGGCGGTCATCAGGAAATCGTAGGCCCGCGCATTGTCCGGGGCCTCTTCCACGGCGCGTTTGACGTACTCCAGGGAAGCCTTGAAATGTCCGGCGTCGATGAGCTTGCCGGCGAGCAGCGGAAACAGGCCCTTCTCGTCCACGTAATCGGCCACGGCGGCGCGGAAGTTGCGCTGGGCCTCGAGCAGGTTGCCTTCGGCCAACAGTTTCGAACCCTTGATGATGGCGTGGTCGATGCGCAGCTTGCGTTCGCGCATGGCGTCGAGGCTTTCGCGGGTGATGTCCTCCTCGAGCTTTTGCGCGAGGCCGGCGACGAAGGCGGCGAGTTTTTGCTCCTGCCCCTTGGCGTAGGGCACGCCGTTGGGCGCGTATTTGAGCACCCGCGGCAGCTTGCTCAGGTTGCCGAAGGCTTCCCGCAGCTGGCCCTCGATGGCGATGCGGTCCGTGCCCGGCAGCTTGACGGAGACGAACGCCCGAAGCGCCAGGGCGATAAGCTGCACCGTGCGCAGTTCCTCGTTCTTGCCATAAGCGGCCTTGGCCCGGGCCAGGTCTTCGCGGATGGATTTAGCGCTTGGCGGCATGGCCCCTTCCTTAGAGACGACAGGCGGTTGTTGGCAGGCGGCTGGCGGTCCCGCCGGCCTCGACTCCACGCCAGGATAGGGAAGTTTCCCCCGGATGAAAAGCCCCGGCCGCGGCTCAGTGCGCCTGGCCCCAGGTCGGCCCCGTGTCCCAGTCGACGACCAGGGGCACGGCCAGGGCGATGACCCCGGACATGAGCGCGGCAAGGCGCGCGCCCGCGCCCTGCGCCTGCGCTTCCGGCGTCTCCAGCAGCAGTTCGTCGTGGATCTGCAAGACGAGGATGGCCCCGCGCGAGGCCAGTTCCGAATCCTTGTGCGCGGCCAGCATGGCCATTTTGATGATGTCCGCGGCGCCTCCCTGGACCACCGTGTTGATGGCCTGCCGCCTGGCCTGGGAGGCGAGCTGGGAGTTGCGTGATTCGATGTCCGGCAGCGGCCGGCGACGCCCGGCCAGGGTGGAGACGTAGCCGCTGGCGCGGGCGGACTCCACGATGCCGTCGTAGAAGGCGGAAAGTCCGGGCAGGCGTTCGAAGTATTTGGCGATGAACGCCTTGGCCGCGTCGAGCTTGATGCCGAGGTCGCGCGAGAGCTTTTGCGGTCCCATGCCGTAGAGCAGGCCGAAGTTGATGGTCTTGGCCTGGCGGCGCTCGTCGCGGCTGATCTCGGCCTCGGGCTTGTCGAAAAGCAGGGAGGCGGTGCGGGCGTGGATGTCCGCGCCCGCGGCAAAGGCGTCGAGCAGCGCCGGTTCCTTGGACAGATGGGCCAGCACCCGCAGCTCGATCTGCGAATAGTCCGCAGCGACCAGCGCCTTGCCCGGTCCGGCGACGAAACACTGGCGCATGCGCCGGCCGAGTTCGCCCCGGATGGGGATGTTTTGCAGGTTGGGGTTGGAGCTCGAAAGCCGGCCCGTGGCCGTGGAGAGGTTGTTGAGCGTCGTGTGGATGCGCCCCTTGGCGTCGGCGAGCCTGGGCAGGGGATCGAGGTAGGTGGAGCGCAGCTTTTCGAGCTTGCGGAATTCCAGGATGCGGTCCACCAGCGGATGGGAGCCGGCCAGGCGCTCCAGGGCGTCCTGGGAGGTGGAGGCCGCGCCGCCCGGGGTCTTGCCCTTGGGCGCGAGCCCCATTTCTCCGAAGAGGATTTCGCCGAGCTGCTGGCTGGAGCGGGGATTGAACGGCCGGCCGGCCAGGCGGTGCAGGTCGGCCTCGATGGCCGCGAGCTTGTGCGACACTTCGGCCCCGAAGGCGGCCAGGGATCGCACGTCCACGCCGATGCCGACGCGTTCCATGTCCACGAGCACGGGAACCAGGGGCAGCTCCAGCCGGGCGGCCAGGTCGGTCAGCCCCGCGGCCTCCAGGCGTCCGGCCAGGACGTCGGCCAGACGGGCGGCGGCGCGGGCCGTGTCCGTGTGGCCCACGTCCCCGGCGTCCACCGAGGGGTCGGAAAAAAGCATGTCGCGAAGGCGTTCGAAACCGTAGTTGCGCTGTTCGGGATTGAGCAGATAGGCGGCCAGCCCCAGATCGAACCAGACCGCGAGGGGCACGGCGNNNNTATCAAGGCTGAGGAGCTCCTTGACCGACGGCGCGGCCACGCGCGACGCCTTGGCCAGAAGCGGGGCAAGCGCGGCCGGCGCGGCGTTCGTGATTAGTTCGTCGTCGCCGAAGGACAGGCAAAAGCCCGCCGGCACGGGCACCAGGGCCAGGCGGCGTCCGGCCAGGTCCGGCAGGGCGTCGCGCGGCACGATGGGCACGGCGTCGGCTGCGGGTTTGCTGCCGG
>DQED01000316.1:372-6834 GCA_003525525.1 Desulfovibrio sp. | reverse complement strand
CTCGGCGACATCGTGGGCCGGCCGGGCCGGAGCATCGTTTTCGAGCGCCTGCGCCAGGTGCGCCGGGACTGCGGCTGCGACCTCGTCGTCGCCAACGGCGAGAACGCCTCGGGCGGCATCGGCGTCACGGCCAAGGCGGCGCGCCAGTTGCTGGACGCCGGCATCGACGTCCTCACCGGCGGCAACCACACCTTCCGCCACAAGGACGTCGCGGCCTTTCTGGAGACCGAGGAGCGCATGCTGCGCCCGGCCAACTACCCTCCGGGCGCGCCGGGGCGCGGCTGGCAGGTCTACCGCCCCAAGGACAAGCCGCCGTATGCCGTGATCAATCTGCTCGGCCGGGTCTTCATGCAGGCCGCGGACTGCCCCTTTCGCGCCGCTGACGCCATCCTGGCCGAACTGCCGGCCGACGTGCGCGTGCGCCTCGTGGATTTCCACGCCGAGGCCACTTCCGAAAAAAAGGCCCTGGCCTACTACCTGGACGGCAGGGTGAGCGCCGTGCTCGGCACCCACACCCATGTCCAGACCGCCGATGCGCAGCTTCTGCCCCGGGGCACGGCGCTTCTCTCCGACTGCGGCATGACCGGCCCGGCGGATTCGGCCCTCGGCATGGACCCCGAGGAAGTGATCGCCCGCTTCCTGACGGGACTGCCCGTGCGCTTTACGGTGTCGCGCGCCGCGCCGCGCTTCGAAGGCGCGCTGCTGGATGTTGACGCGGCCACGGGCAAGGTCGTAACTATCGCTGCCTGGCGGCATCCGGAAAACGGCCGCCGGCAAACGGAGGAATCGCCATGAACCTGCGCCGCGCCGCGACTCTCGTCGCCGCCGTCTGCCTGAGCCTCGTCGCTGCCGTCGCCTGGGCCGCGCCCGAACGCATGGCCATCTACATGACCGTGGCCGGGCCCCTGGAGGTCATCCGCGACGGCGGATCCTCCTCTATTGCCCTCAACGGCCGGCCCATCCACCAGGCCCCCGGCGCGGCGCTCACCGCCCAGTCCTACATGAGCGTGGGCGAGCCGAACGACGGCTTCGACGCGTTGCTTTTGCGCCACGGCGTGGGCAACGCCGAATGCCCCATCACCTACGATCTGGTGACAGTGGGCGCGGACAAGAACTACGTCGTCGTGCCGGGCATCAACAAATGCTCGCGCCTGGTCAATATCAACGTGGACGGCGACAAGCTGCTGCTCGTGACCGAAAAGCAGAACGGACGCACCGAAATCATCGAATACAACGACAAGCAGCGTCGTTCCGGCAAACCTTAAGGGAGTCTCCATGCGACGTCTGCTCGCGCTTGCCGTAATTTTTGCCGCTTTGAGTCTGGCCGGTTGCGCCGACGAAACGGTCTACGACTGGCAGCGCCCCCATGAAACCTATCAGGTGGGCTCGTTCAGCAAATACCAAAACGCCGAGGCGCTTAAAAGCGAGCTGCAGAAAAACGGTTTCGACAGCCGCATCGAGACCGACATCAAAAACGGCCAGTTCTACCTGAACGTGCTCGTGGACGTGTACGACCACGCGCCGGACACCCTGGCGCGACTCGAACGCGTAAGCGGCGTCAAGCCCGCCCTGCGCGGTCCCAAGTCCGACAAGGCAGCGCCGGCCACGGCAGCGCCGGCGGTGCCCGCCAAGGACATCTGACCGGCCGCCAGCCCCGTCGCCTCCGAAAAACCGCCCCTGCGGCAAAAGGATTCGCCTTGAATATCTACGACGAACTCTCCTGGCGCGGCCTCGTGCACCAGACCTCCGACGAGGCCGGACTGCGCGAACACCTCGCTACCCAGGGCCGGGTGCTCTACTGCGGCTTCGACCCCACGGCCGACAGTCTGCACATCGGCAACCTCGTGCCGCTGCTCGCCCTTGCCCGCTTCGCCAAGGCCGGGCACAAGCCCTTGTTCCTCCTCGGCGGGGCCACGGGCCTCATCGGCGACCCCAGCGGCAAGGACAAGGAGCGCCAGCTCAAGACCGCCGACCTCGTCGCCGCCTCGGCCGCCAGGATCCGCGCCCAGGCCATGGCCTTCTTCGAGAACCTCGGCGTCGCGGGCGAGGTCACGCCCGTCAACAACCTCGACTGGACCAGGCCGCTTTCCGTCATCGAATTCCTGCGCGACATCGGCAAACACTTCACCATCAATTACATGCTGGCCAAGGATTCCGTGAAATCGCGCATCGGCCGCGAGGAAACCGGCATCTCCTACACCGAATTCAGCTACATGATCCTCCAGTCCATGGACTACGAACACTTGAACCGCGCCCTCGGCTGCACCTTGCAGATCGGCGGCGGCGACCAGTTCGGCAACATCACCGCCGGCCTCGAACTCATCCGCCGCAAGTCCGGCAACGAGGCCTACGCCCTGACCTTTCCGCTCATCACCACGGCGACCGGCGCGAAATTCGGCAAAAGCGAGAAAGGGGCCATCTACCTGGACCCCGAACTCACCTCGCCCTACGCCTTCTACCAGTACTGGATCAACGCCGACGATCGCGATGTCGTCAACTACCTGCGCTACTTCACCTTCCTGACCCGGGAAGAAGTCGACGCCCTGGCCGCCCAGACCGAGGCCGAGCCCCACCTGCGCGCCGCCCAGAAACGCCTCGCCCGCGAAACCACGGCCATGATCCACGGCGAAGCCGAACTGGCCAAGGTCGAAGCCGTCACCGGCGCGCTCTTCGGCGGCGGCGACCTGGCCGCCGTCGATCCCAAGACCCTCAAGGCCGCCCTGGAAGCCGCTCCGGGCCTCTCCTTCGAATCCCTGGCCGACATGCCGCCCCTGCCCAGGCTCCTGGCCGACATGGGCCTTTGCCCCTCCAACTCCCAGGCGCGCAAGGACATCAAGGCCGGCGCGATCTCCATCAACAACGTGCGCGTCACCGCCGAAGACCGGGCGCTCGCTCCCGAAGACTTCCTCGGCGGCGACCTGCTCATCCTGCGCAAGGGCAAGAAGCACTACGGCGTCGTGACGCTGGGATAGAGCAGGGGAGAGTAGGGGAGAGGGAAGAGGCCTCCGGCGGCCAGGGGGGATCATCCCCCCCCGGACCCCCTGGACGGGGAAGGTCGGGAACGGGTGGAGGCGTGGTCGTTCGCGGGAGTGCGTCGGCGGTGCCGGAATCGTGCCGGCGATGCCGTCGCTGCGCTCCAGGCTCGCCGGCCCGATTCCGGCACCGCAGGCCCGTCGCCTTCGGCGAAGGAAGAATTGTTTGAAATGACTCTCTATCCCCCCTTAAAAGTTTTTGGGGAAGGTGAGGGGGGTCTGGGGGGAGGCGTATTGATCATGATCGCAGCGATGGCACGCTTGGTGAAAATCGAGCATTCGGTGTTTGCGTTGCCGTTTGCGTATATTGGCTTGTTCGTGGCGGCCCGGGGCTGGCCGGGCTGGCGGGCGTTTGTGTTGCTTACGCTCGCGATGGTGGCCATGCGGTCCTTTGCCATGGCCGTGAACCGCCTGGCCGATCTGCGCTATGACCGCGTCAATCCGCGCACCCGCCTGCGCGAATTGGTCACGGGCGAGGTGAGCGTGCGCGCGGCCTGGGTGTTCACGGCCGGCTGCGCGGTCGTGTTCGTCGCGGCCTGCGCGGGCCTCAACGCCCTGTGTCTGGCGCTTGCGCCCGTGGCCCTCGTCTGGGGCGCGTTTTACAGCGTGACCAAACGCTTCACGTGGCTGTGCCATTTCGTGCTGGGCTCTGTGCTCGGGCTTGCGCCCGTGGCCGGCTGGCTCGCGGTCAAGCCGGAATTCGCCCTGGCGGCGATCCTTTTCGGCTGCGGCGTCACCTGCTGGACGGCCGGCTTCGATATCCTCTACGCCTGCCAGGACGTGGATTTCGACAAGGGGCAGGGGCTGTGGTCCATGCCGGCGAAGTTCGGCGTGGGCACGGCGTTGCGGCTGGCGGCCTTTTCCCATGTCGATGCGGCCGCGTTCTTCCTGCTGGCCGGCTATGCCGCCGGGCTCTCCTGGATCTACTACGCCTTCTGGGCGGTGTGTTCGGCGGTGCTGCTCGTGGAGCACAGGCTTATCGGCGAGAACGACCTGTCGCGGATCAACGTGGCCTTTTTCACGCTCAACGGCGTGATCGCCCTGCTGCTCGGCGTGGGCGCGCTGCTGGCGGTGTTTCTCGCCCCGTGCTAGTGATGCGCCCATGAAGGCTCTGCTGCTTTTTTGCCTGCTCTTCTTCGTGGCCTGGGATCTCGGCTGGCTGGCGGCGGGAGTCGTCCAGACGCTGCCCTGGCGGCTGCGGAGCATGCGCGCCGGCGCGCTCAAGCCGCAGCTCCTCGACGTGCGCACGCCCGCCGAATACGCCCTGTTCCACATCCCCAACGCAATCAACCGTCCCGACGCCATGGCCGCCGACCCGGCGAGCCTGGGGCTCGACCCGAAACGGCCGGTGGTGGTCGTGTGCATGACCGGCCACCGTTCGCCGTTCGTGGCCAAACGGCTGGCCACGGCCGGCTACGCCGCCTCAAACCTGACCTGGGGCATGCTTGGCTGGAAGCTCTTCGGCGGCGAATCGGTCTCCGGGAATTCCCGCTGACCGTTTCGAATTCCGGTCAATGGTTGCGCAACCGTCACGCGGTCCTGTGGACGTCGCAGCGGGCATCGCCTATGGTGCGCCGGTCGGTGGGCAGGAGTGGTTCGCGCTCGCCGGAAGAGGCGTATGACCCCGATATTCTCCCTTTTCCTGGCCGCGTTGGGCCTGTCGCTTGCGCTTACGCCCCTGGCGCGCTGGCTGGGGCGGCGCTTGGGCATCCTGGCCATGCCGCAGGCGCGCACGGTGCATACCACGCCCATGCCCCGAAGCGGCGGACTGGCGCTTTTTCTCACTTTTTTCGCCTGTCTCGCCCTGGCCGCCGTGGTGTTGCCGCATCGGACCGTCGCCATCCTCTTCGATCATAGCATGCGCTACGTCTACGCCGGCGCGTGCATCATCTTCGTCGTGGGCTTTGCCGACGACAAATGGACGCTGCCCTCGAAGCTCAAGCTCGTGGCGCAGATCGTCGCCGCCTGCGTGGCCTGCTACGGCGGGGCGCGCATCGCCTCCTTCGCCCTGCCGGGACAGTTCATCATCCATTTCGACCTGCTGTCCTACGCGCTCACCGTCTTCTGGTTCGTGCTGCTCATTAACGCCATCAACCTCATCGACGGCCTGGACGGGCTCGCGGCCGGGGTGGTCTTTTTCGCCACGGCGGTGCAGGCGGTGCTGGCCGGCATGCGCGGCGAGGCGCATACCGCGGCGCTTTTCGCGGTCATGGCCGGGGCGACGCTCGGGTTTTTGCGCTACAACTTCAATCCCGCGAGCCTGTTTCTCGGCGACGGCGGCAGCTATTTCCTCGGCTACATGCTGGCGGCGCTTTCGGTGTCCGGCTCGGTCAAGAGCCAGGTGGGCGCGACGCTGCTCATGCCGGTCATCGCGCTTGGCGTGCCGCTTCTCGACACCATCACCGCGCCCCTGCGGCGTTTCATGCGCGGCCGCGACATGTTCGAGCCGGACAAGCGGCACGTGCACCACAAGCTCCTGAGCCGCGGCTGGTCCCAGCGCAAGGTGGTGCTGTTCCTTTACGGCATCACCATCTTCCTGGCCCTGGCGGCGCTTTTGCTGGTCAACCTGCGCAACGCCCCGGCCGGGCTGTTTCTGGTCATCGTGGGCGGGGCGTTGGTCCTGCTCGTGCGCAAGGCCGGCTACTTCAGCTATTTCGCCGTGGACAAGATCCTCGGCTGGCTGCGCGACGTGTCCGACGACACGGGCATCGCCAAGGACCGCCGCACCTTCCTCAATCACCAGATCGAGATTTCCCAGGCCCCGGACATGGCCACGCTCTGGGCGCGCATGACCGCCGCCCTGGAGCAGTTGCGCTTCGACATGGCCGAGATGACGCTTTCGGGCGACGGCGCGGGTACGTGCCTGCTGCGGCCGCAACCGCCGGGGGAGGGCGGCGGCGCGGTCTACCGCTGGCGGCGCGAGGAGGCCGAAGGCACGGACAGGGAGCTGCTCTGTTCGCCGGCGGTCATGAAGTTGGAACTGCCGCTGCTCAACAAGGACGGCCGCGTGCTCGGCGCGCTGTGGCTGGTGAAAAACCTCGCCGCGGACCCCATCAACGAATTCACCCTGCGCCGCGTCGAGAACCTGCGCCGCACGGTCACGACGACCCTCGACGCGCTGACTCCCGCGCCATGAGGGTGTTGCAGGTCGGCAAGTTCTATCCGCCCGACCCCGGCGGCGTGGAAACGGCCACCCGCCAGGCCGTGGAACAGCTCCTCGGCCTCGGCGCGGCCGTGGAAGTGCTCTGTTTCGCCGGCCCGGGGCCTTACGCCGACGCCGACGCGCCGTGTCCCGTCCACCGTGCGCCCGTCCTGCGCACCGTCGCCTCCCAGCCCCTTTCCCCGGCCTATCTGGCCGCGTTTGCGCGCCTGGCCCCGCGCTTCGACGTGCTGCATCTCCACCTGCCCAACCCCCTGGCCGCCCTGGCCG
>DQED01000316.1:0-300 GCA_003525525.1 Desulfovibrio sp. | reverse complement strand
TCGAAGCCTGGCTGTGCCGTCGGGCCGATCTGGTCGTCGCGCCAAGCCCCGTGCACCTCGCGGCCTCCAACCGGGCGGCGCTTTTCACGGGCAAGGGAGCGGTGGTGCCCTTTTGCGTGGACGCGTCCATGGCCCGGCCCCAGGACGCCGCTCCGGCGGCCGTGGCCGCCGTCCGGGCGCGTTTCGACGACCGGCCGCTGGTCTTCGCCCTGGGCAGACTCGTGCCCTACAAAGGCTTCGACGTGCTCATCGACGCGGCCGCGAAACTTCCCGGAAACGTCGCCGTCGCCATCGGCGGCG
>DQED01000314.1 GCA_003525525.1 Desulfovibrio sp. | reverse complement strand
ATGAACGGCCCCGAGGTCTTCAAGCACGCCGTGCGTTCCATGGCCGCCGTGTGCGAGGAAATCATGACCGCGCACGAGCTCGCCAACGACGACATCGCGCTTTTCATTCCGCACCAGGCGAACTGGCGCATCATGGAAGCCGTGGCGAAAAAGCTCTCCCTGCCCGTGGAAAAGGTCATGTCCACCGTGGCCCGCTTCGGCAACACCTCGGCATCCACGGTCGGCATCGCCCTGGTCGAGGCGCGCGCCGCGGGACGTCTTCCCGCCGGCGGCAAGGTCCTGCTCGGGGCGTTCGGCGGCGGATTCACCTGGGGCTCGGCCCTGCTCCAGTTCTAGGGACGCGTCCCGTTAATACGGCAGTACTTTTTCGGTAAAAAACTTCACGGATTGCAACATGCCCGGATACGGACCACAGCCGTTTCCGGGCGCGGTCCGAGGCCCGGCCGGAAATCACATTTGCCGAGGCGGGACGTTTCGGCTAGGGTGTCGCCCTGCCCGACCCCGGGCGGGCCGCAGCGCCCCCCGGACCTCGCGAAACTTTTCCGGCAGCGCGCGCCGGAGCCTTAGGAAAGCGCGACAAGGAGCTTGCCCATGCGTACGGCCTTGGTCACCGGCGGGTCTCGCGGCATCGGCGCGGCCGTTTCCAAACGGCTTGCCGCCGACGGCTTCGACGTGGTCCTGACCTACGTCAGCAAGCCCGACGCGGCCGCGGCCGTGGCCGACGCCATCACGGCCTCGGGCGGCTCGGCCCGGGCGCTGGCGCTCGACACCTCCGACCCGTCCGCCGTGGCCGCCTTTTTCGCGGAACACCTCAAGGGCGCGGACCTGCACGTGCTGGTCAACAACGCCGGCATCACCCGCGACGGGCTCATTGCGCGCATGAAGGACGAGGATTTCGCCGCCGTCGTTAACGTCAACCTCATCGGCGCGTTCACCTGCCTGCGCGAGGCGGCGAAAATCATGATGAAGCGCCGCGCCGGGCGCATCGTCAACATCACCTCCGTGGTCGGCCAGTCCGGCAACGCCGGCCAGGCCAACTACGCCGCGGCCAAGGCGGGACTGATCGGACTTACCAAGTCCGCCGCCCTGGAGCTCGCGTCCCGCAACATCACGGTCAACGCCGTGGCCCCGGGCTACGTGGAGACCGACATGACCGCCGGCCTTTCCGACGCCGTCAAGACAGCGTTCGCCGAGCGCATCCCCCTCAAGCGCGCCTGCTCCCCCGAGGAGATCGCCGCGGCCGTGGGCTACTTCGCCAGCGACGCGGCCGGGTACGTCACCGGGCAGGTGCTCGGGGTCAACGGCGGCATGTACATGTAATTGCATCACCACTCGGAATATAAATACGCCCACCCTTTGGAGGAAACCATGTCAGTCGCGGAAAAAGTCAAAGAAATCATCGTGGATCAGCTCGGCGTGGACGCCGGCGAGGTCAACCCCGAAGCCAAGTTCGTCGACGATCTGGGCGCGGACTCCCTGGACCTGACCGAGCTCATCATGGCCATGGAAGAGGAGTTCGGCGTCGAGATCTCCGACGAGGACGCCCAGCAGATCCAGAAAGTCCAGGACGCCATCTCCTTTATCGAAAAGAAAAAGGGCGAGTAGCCCAAAACGCCCTGCCGGTCCCGGGCGCAGCGCGTCTTCGCCCGGGACCGCGGACGGAAACGCCATGACCTTACACCGGGTAGTCGTCACCGGCCTTGCGGCCATCACCCCCATTGGCAACGATCTGGCTTCGAGCTGGACCAATCTCGTGGCCGGCGTCTCCGGCGCGGGCCCCATCACCCGCTTCGACGCCGCCGCTTTCGACACGCGCTTCGCTTGCGAGGTCAAAAACTTCGACGAGAAGCCGTATGTCGCGGCCAAGCTCGCCAAGCGCCTGGACCGTTTCACCGTCTTCGCCGTCTCCGCCGCCATGATGCTCATGGAGGACGCCGGCTGGAAGATTCCCCCCGAGGAGGCGGCGGACGTCGCCGTCACCATCGGCTGCGGCCTGGGCGGCCTCGAGACCCTCGAAGCCACCCACACCAAGCTGCTGGCCCAGGGCCCCTCGCGGGTTTCGCCCTTTTTCATCCCGACCATGATCGCCAACATGGCTGCGGGCCAAGTGTCCATCGCCGTCGGGGCCAAGGGGCCCAACCTGTGCACCACCTCGGCCTGCGCCTCGGGCCAGCACGGCATCGGCTGCGCCTACAGCGACATCAAGCTCGGCCGGGCCACGGCCGCCATCTGCGGCGGCGTGGAATCGACCATCACGCCGCTTGCCGTCGGCGGCTTCAACGCGCTCAAGGCCCTGTCCACGCGCAACGACGATCCGCAGAAGGCCTCGCGCCCCTTCGACGCCGACCGTGACGGCTTCGTCATCGGCGAGGGATGCGGCCTGCTGCTGCTGGAATCGCTCGAGCACGCCAAGGCGCGCGGCGCGCACATCTACGCCGAGGTGGCGGGATACGGCGCTTCGGGCGACGCCTTCCACATGACCGCGCCCCCCGAGGACGGCGAAGGCATGGCCCTGGCCATGAAGGCCGCCCTGCGCGAGGCCGGCATGGCTCCCGAGGAGCTTGTCCACATCAACGCCCACGGCACGTCCACGGCCCTCAACGACGCCTGCGAGACGGCGGCGATCAAGACCGTGCTTGGCGGGCACGCCAAGAACGTGATCCTCACGGCCAACAAGTCCATGATCGGGCACTGCCTGGGCGCGGCCGGCGGCATCGAGTCGGTCATGAGCGTCAAGACCATCGCCGAGGGCATCGTTCCGCCCACGATCAACCTGGACAACCAGGACCCGGCCTGCGACCTGGACTGCACCCCCAATGTGGCCCGCAAGGTCGCCGTGCCGAACGTCCTTTGCAACTCCTTCGGCTTCGGCGGCACCAACGCCTGCATGTTGTACAAGGCCTACGCCGAATAGGACTTCGCCGGGAAGGCCCGGCGCGAAACAATCATCAACGGGGGGGCGGCCGGAAACGGCTTTGCCCCCTTGCGCGTTAGGAGGACTCGCCCATGGAAGAACTGCTTATCGCCGATCCGGAAATCGGGCGCGCCGTGTGCCTGGAGATCGAGCGCCAGACCGGCAAGCTCGAGATGATCGCCTCCGAGAACTTCGTGTCCGTGGCCGTGCGCCAGGCGCAGGGCAGCGTGCTCACGCACAAGTACGCCGAGGGTTATCCCGGCAAGCGCTACTACGGCGGCTGCGAGTACGTGGACCTGGCCGAGAACCTCGCGCGCGACCGGGTGAAGACCCTGTTCGGGGCCGAGTACGCCAACGTCCAGCCCCATTCCGGCTCCCAGGCCAACATGGCGGTCTATTTCGCGGCCCTCAAGCCCGGCGACACGCTGCTCGGCCTCGACCTTTCCCACGGCGGCCACCTGACCCACGGCTCGCCGGTCAACTTTTCGGGCCGCCTCTACAACATCGTGTTCTACCACGTGAAGAAAGAGACCGGCACCATCGACTACGAGGAAGTGGAGCGCCTGGCCAAGGAGCACAAGCCCGCGGCCATCGTGGCCGGGGCCAGCGCCTATCCGCGCATCATCGACTTCCCGCGCTTCCGGGCCATCGCCGACGAGGTCGGGGCCAAGCTCATCGTGGACATGGCCCACATCGCGGGCCTCGTCGCGACCGGCCACCACCCCTCGCCGATCCCCTACGCGCACTTCACGACCTCGACCACGCACAAGACGTTGCGCGGCCCGCGCGGCGGCCTGATCCTGTCTTCCGAGGAATTCGGCAAGTCGCTCAATTCGCAGATTTTCCCGGGCATGCAGGGCGGCCCGCTCATGCACGTCATCGCGGCCAAGGCCGTGGCCTTCGGCGAGGCGCTCAAACCCGCCTTCAAGACCTACCAGGGCCAGGTGATCAAGAACTGCCAGGTGCTGGCCAAGGGCCTGCTCGACGCGGGCTACGACCTGGTTTCCGGCGGCACGGACAACCACCTCGTGCTGGTGGATCTGACGAAAAAGGACGTGACCGGCAAGGACGCCGAGCACGCCCTGGACGAGGCCGGCATCACGGTCAACAAGAACACGGTGCCGTTCGAGACGCGTTCGCCGTTCGTCACCTCGGGCGTGCGCATCGGCACGGCGGCGCTGACCACGCGCGGCATGGTCGAGGCGGACATCGAAAAGATCGTCGGCTGGATCGACGCGGCCATCAAGTCCACGACCAACGAGACCAGGCTCGGCGAAATCCGCAAGGATGTCGAGCGCTTCGCCAAGAGCTTCCCGCTTTTTGCCTGGTAAATCGGATTGGGGCGATGCCTCCGGGTCCGTATGGATACCGTGTCGGGCCGCGAGACGTTATCGTCTCGCGGCCCGATGCGTTTGCGGCCCTGGCCGCGCTTCTCGACGACATGCTGGCCGCTGTGAACGCGCAGACGGCTGCAATCCAGCCCCTGCCTCGCCGACAGGCCCTCGGTTGCCAGGAAAAACAATATGTGCAACGATTCCGGACGATGCATCCAACCGCAAAGCCGGAATCCGAAACCCCGGACCGCAGTATGTCGTTCCGCCCCAAAGCCGATTCCCTGTTCATCGGCAACATGCTTCTCGTCCTCCTCCTCGTCCTTTGCCTCGCCGCAAACGCCCAGGCGCGCGCCGTAAAGATCGCCGTCTTCCCCTCCAACGATTCGCGCAAGCTGCAAGCCGCCATGGACGTCCTCGCCGCCTACCTCGGCGAACAAACCGGCGACCAGGTCACCGCCCTGGTCACCGCGGACTACGCCGAACTGGCCCAGCGCCTGCGCGAGGGAAGCGTGGACATCGCCTGGATCAACACCCTCAATTACGTGAGGATCAAGGAGGAACTCCCCGGCGTGCAATACATCGCCACCTACATGGAAACAAACGAATCCACGGGCAAGCCCACGCCGTTCTACCAATCCTACATCGTCGCGCTGCGGGAAAGCGGCCTGCAAAAGCTCGCCGACATAAAAGGCAAACGCTTCGCCTTCACCGACACGGGCTCCACCTCCGGCTACGCCTACCCCGCCATGCTGCTTGGCAAAAACGGCATCGACCCGGACCGGTATTGCAGCAAGGTCTTTTTCCTCAAAAGGCACGACAGGGTCGTCGCGGCGCTCTTGCAAGGCTCCGTGGACGCCGGCGCGATGTCCGACGGCACCTATTTCGAGGCCAGACGCAGGCACGGCGACCGGTTCGTAATCCTGGCCCGATCGTCCCCCATTCCCCTCGACGCCGTCGTGGCCCCGGAAACCCTGCCCGCGGCGGACGTGGAGCGCTACAGGCGCGCCTTCACGGCCATGCCCGGCGACCACTTCTTTTGCAAAAAGATGCATGAAATCCTGGGCTGGAACGCCGCGGGCTTCGCCACCCGCGACGACGCCTTCTACGATTCCGTGCGGGAAGCCCTGCACCTGCAATAAGAGCCGGCATGTCCATCAAAACCAAGCTCCTGGCGCTGCTCATAGCGCCCATCATCGTCCTTTCCGCCATCCATATTCTGGAGTTGCAGCGTGTGATTTCCGGACTGGCGGAAAACCTGGCCGCCCACAAGGAGCAGGCCATGGCCGCCGTCGCCCGCAACCTCGAGGGCGAAGTCGTCGCCCTAAGCCGCATCACGATCAACCTCGCCCACCCCAAGGAGATCGTGCACGCCGTGCAGGCGGCGGACAACGAGGTGCTCTACGACTGGAGTCATTCCTTCACCAACCGGGGCGCAACCGTCCTTTTTGCCGACGCGCAGGGCATGGTGCTCTCCCGGGCCCCGGCCGAATTCCGTTTCGGCGACGACATTTCCCGGTTCGCGTGGTTCGCGCGGACCCTGCGCGACGGCGCGTTCGTCGGCATGGCCGAGATGGACGGCGCGCCGCATCTCGTCAGCGCGCGCTGCGTGCGCAAATACGACGACCTCCCCGTGGGCGTGGTCGCCGCGGCCGTGCCGGTCACCCCGCAATGGCTCTCGCAATTCACCGACGACCGCCAGGTCCTGCGCGTGGAAGCCGCGGGCCGCAGCATCCAGAACGCGCCGACGCCGCCCGGCAATGCGGACTTTTTCCCCCTCGACGTCGCCGCAGCAGGATTCGCCGACGCGAGCGCCTTTTCCGTGGCCTTCCTTCCCGATCCCCAATACCAACAACTGGTGGCGCTCAAACACGCCGCGTTCGTGACCGGCAGCCTCACGGCCCTCGCCACCATCGCGGCCCTCGTCCTGCTGCTCGCCAGCCAGTTGCGCCCCTACGCGGCCATCGTCGCAAGCCTGCGGGAATACGCCCGCAACGCGGCCAGCCTCGAAACGGTGCGCGAACGCCTGACGCGGCTGACGCCCGCCCGCCGCAACGAATTGCACGACATCATCGACGCACTGGTACGCATGATCGACGCCGTGCGCACCCAGCTCGACCGCGTGCACGCCTATGCCGGACAGCTCGAAACCCTGGCCGCAACCGACGCCCTGACCGGCCTGCACAACCGCATGTCCATAAGCGCCATCCTCCAGGCCGAAAAAAGAGACTTCGACGCCCACGGCATCCCCCTCACCGTGCTCATGCTGGACGTCGATTCCTTCAAGGCCATCAACGACACCCGCGGCCATCAGACGGGCGACGCGGCGCTCATGATCGTGGCCAGGGCCCTGCGCAGCGCAAGCCGCAAACAGGACAGCGTGGGGAGATGGGGCGGAGAGGAATTCCTGCTCATCGCGCCGGGCCTCGACGTCGCGGCGGCACCGGCACTGGCCGAGCGGCTG
>DQED01000022.1 GCA_003525525.1 Desulfovibrio sp. | reverse complement strand
GGCGAAGACGGCCAGAACGTCCCCGGGGATCGTCGCCGGCGCGACGCCGCCCGGTCCCGTCAGGTCGCAGACGTCGCCGCAGGGCAGGCCCAGACCCGCGGCCACGGCCGCGACGATCCTGCGCGTCGTGCCCGTCGGCGAAAAAAAGACCAGTCGCGACGAAGCTTCCCGCATCGCGTCATCTCCCCGGGCCAGGCGCGAAACGCCCCGCCCTTCCGGTTACAGATCGTCGTCACGGTCGTCCTTGCCGGTCATCCACTTGTCGATGGGATTGTCCCGGCCGGGGTGGCGATCCTTGTAGTTCTTGGCCCGCCGGTTGAAATAGACCAGAATGACGAAGCCGAATACGATCAGGACGAGCAGAAACATCCCGTTACTCATACGCGCCTCCGGGCTGTGCGGTCGGGGCGGGCCGCGTTGATTGTCGCGCCTTGGAGCGGCCGACGCCGTGGTGGCGACGAACCTTGCAAAACCGTCATCCGCATTGTCCTCGATACGCCCCCCCCGCCGCCTTGTACAGTCCCCGCCGCCGCATCGCCGCGCCGCCGTTGCCGACCCGACACACACGCCCCATACAGTCGCGTCCTCAAACAGCGGGATGACCGGAAAAGCAGCCCCCCATCCCGGCGCAACATCTTCCCTGGAGCCTCCCATGCGTAGCATCGGCATCAGCGGCGTCCTGACCCTGGCGGTCAGCGTCACGGTCCTGGCCGGCATCCTGGCCCTGCTCTTCTACGTCTCGCATACCACGACCTCGCTCGCCAAGAGCATGGCCGGGCAGTCCATGCGGCAAATGGCCGACGGCGCAGCGAACGCCCTGGACATCCACGCCGCCCAGGCCATGGAGCTGGCCGCGGCCCTGGCCAAGCGGCCCGGCATCCGCGACGCCTTCGAGGGCAACCCGGCCATCGCCACGACGGTCCTCAACGAAACACTCGGCAGCTACAAGGACGTCTTCTCCATCCTGGTCCTCGACGCCGCGGGCAGGCTCCTGGCCGGACGCAACGCGAAAGGCCAGGACTACGAGCAGGGCATGTCCTACGCCGAACGTTCCTACGTGGCGGCCTACCAGTCCGGCGCGGCCACGTACGTCACGCCCTCGGTCTACAAGTCCAAACACGGCGGGGGGCTCATCATGTCCGCGTCGAGTCCGGTCTACGGCCCGGACGGGAAGCTCCTCGGCGGCGTGGTCGTCAACATGGACATCGCCCCCATCGCCGCCGATCTCGTCGACCACCTGCACATCGGCGAAAAGGGCTATGGCTTCGTGGTGGACGCCTCGGGCACGGTGGTCGCCCACGGCGGGGATGCCGGGCTGGTCGGCCAGGACGTGTCCGGGCTCGATTTCATCCGCAGGCTCATGGAAATCCGGACGGGCATGTTCGACTACCTCTGGAAGGGCGAGGAAAAGGCCATGGCCACGGTCCGCTCCGCCAAGACGGGCTGGTACACGGGCATAACCGCGGCCAAGACCGACCTCACGGCCGTGGCCCGCAGCCAGCGCTTCGTCCTCCTTGGCGTGGGCTTGGCCGTGGTGGCGCTTAGCACCTGCGTCATCGTCCTCGTCACGCGCCGGCTCGTGCTGCGGCCCCTTGCGGCGCTCGCGGCCTACAGCGACAGCATCGCCTCCGGCGCATACGGCGCGACGCTTTCCGGCGGCTTCCGCTTCGAGATGGCGACGCTGGCCGAGCACCTGCGCAGGATGGTCGCCCAGCTCAAGGAACGCCTGGGCTTTGCCAAGGGGCTGCTCGACGCCATGCCGCTGGCCTGCGTGGTCTCCGGCCCTGGCGGCAACATCCGCTTCCTCAACCAACACGTGCTCGACTTCCTGGAAGCCGACGGCAAGCCCGAGGACTACCTCGGCCAGCCGGCGGGCGCCTTTTTCTACGGCGACCCGGACCGTCCGACCATCACCATGCGCGCCATGCAGGAAGGCAGGGCCCTCACCGGCATCCAGACCGAGGTGGCCACGCGCAAGGACAACAGGGCCTTCACGCAGATCGACGCCGCGCCGCTTTACGATCTCGACGGCGTCTGCCTCGGCGGCTTCGCCATGTTCACGGACCTGTCCGAGCTGCGCCGCCAGCAAGAGCAGATCGCGACGCAAAACGACCTGATCGCCCACACCGCCGCCGAGGCCGCCGCCGTGGCCGAACGCATGGCCTCGGCCTCCCAGGAACTCTCCGCCCAGATCGAACAGTCGAGCCAGGGGGCCATGGACCAGAGCGACCGGGTGCGGGGCGCGGCGACGGCCGTGGAGCAGATCAACGCCACCATCCTGGAAGTGGCCAAGAACGCCGCCGACACTGCCGCGAACGCGCACGAGGCCCAGGAGATGGCCCGCAGGGGCGCTTCGCTGGCCGAGGCCGTGGTCACGGCCGTGGACACCGTGCGCGGCCGGGCCGTCGGGCTCAAGGCGACCATGTCCGGGCTCGGCGACCGCGCCCAGGGCATCGGCGCGGTCATGAACGTGATTTCCGACATCGCGGACCAGACGAACCTGCTTGCGCTCAACGCCGCCATCGAGGCCGC
>DQED01000443.1:4653-7485 GCA_003525525.1 Desulfovibrio sp. | reverse complement strand
CGCTCCTGCGGCCACGGCCACGGCGGACGGGCCATGGTCCGCGACGACCTTGCCCAGGCGCGCGGCGGCCTGGGTGACGGCCGCATCCACGTTCGTGGGCACGCCGTCCACGCGCGCCTGGCGCGGCCGTTCGGCGCTCGTGGCGAAGCCGAAGGAATAGCGGCCCCGGTCGCAGATGAAGTGCCCGTTGACGGCCGGGTTTTCCCGCGCCTCAATGCGCGCGATCGCCCGGTAGCGCGAGAGCGCCACGGTGTTGCAGCCAAGGGAGCAGTGCAGGCACACGGACGGGGCGCGCTGGCAGTCCCAGCGGCGGGAGGTGAACCGCGCCGGCTTGTCCGTCAGCGTGCCGGTCGGGCAGATGTCGGCGAGGTTGCCGGAAAAGGGGTTCTCCAGGGGGCCGCTTGCGAACCGGCCGAAATAGACCCGGTTGGCGTTCTGCATGGGCCCGAAATCGAAATAGCCGCAGTATTCCTGGTAGAAGCGCGCGCAGCGGTAGCAGTGGATGCAGCGGTTCATCTCGTGCTGGATGAAAGGCCCCAGGTCCTGGTCCAGGTAGGTGCGCTTGCGCCCCGGGAAGCGGCGCAGGGCGTGCCCGCCGGAGATGGTTTCGTCCTGGAGCAGGCAATGCCCGCCCTCGTCGCACACCGGGCAGTCGTGGGGGTGGTTGGCCATGAGCAGTTCGACGACGCGGCTGCGGAAGGCCACGGCCTCGGGGTGGCCGGTGGAAACCACCATGCCGTCGGCGGCCGGCACCATGCAGCTCATCTCCAGGCCCTTGACCGGCCCCTCCAGGAACATGACCGCGCACATGCGGCAGGCCCCGGCCGCGCCGAGCGCCGGATGCCAGCAGAAGCGGGGGATGACGATCCCGAGCGCCTCGGCCGCCGCGATGACCGGCGTGCCCTTGGGCACGGTCACGGGCCGGCCGTCGATGATCAGATCGGGCATTGGTCCTCCGGGCAGGGGGTGGGGCCGAAGGGAGCGGGGCGCGTGCCGCAGGCCTTGCCGCGCAGGGCCGGGGGCGGGTTGCCGAAGGGGCAGCGTTTCTGGCGCAGGTGCTCGCGCACCTCGGGCTCGAAGTACTTGAAGAGGCTAAGGAGCGGTTCGGCCGCGCCCGGGGCGAACGCGCAGTACGCCGACTGCATGGCCTTGGCCATGTCCTTGATCATGTCGATGTGCTCTTCCTGTCCCTGCCCGCCTTCGATCAGGCGCAGCAGGTGGCGCACGTAGGGCAGGCCCTCGCGGCAGGGCGTGCACCAGCCGCAGGATTCGCGGGTAAAAAATTCGATCAGGTTGAGCGTGGCCCCGACCAGGCAGGTGTTCTGGTCGAAGACCATGATGGAGGCCGTGCCGAAGCGCTGGCCGGCCTTTTTCATGGGCTCGAAGTCCATTTCCAGGTCGAGGTACTTGTCGGGCATAAACGGCGTCGAGGCCCCGCCCGGGATCACGGCCTTGAGCGCGCGTCCGGGCGGCATGCCGCCGGCGTGGTCGAGGATCTCGCGCAGCGGCGTGCCGATGGGCAGCTCGTAACAGCCCGGTTTGGAGATGCGCCCGGAGACGCTGAAGAGTTTCGTGCCCGAGCCCCCTGCCGAGCGGGCCAGCGACTTGAACCAGTCCGGGCCGTTTCGCACGATGCCCGGCAGGTTGGCGAGCGTCTCCAGGTTGTTGACGATGGTCGGGCAGTCCCACAACCCCTTGACGCTCGTGCGCGGACCGCCTTTTCGCGGATTGGGCCGCAGGCCGGAGATGGCCTTGATCTGCGCCGAGGCCTCGCCGCAGATGTAGCGGCCGGCGCTTCTGTGCACGTGGATGTCGAAGGAAAAGTCCGAGCCGAGGATGTTCTTGCCGAGAAGGCCCTGCTCCCGGGCCACCTGGGACTGCTCCTCGAGGAGTACGGCGTCGGATTCGTAGGAGGGCCGGATGAAGCACACGCCTTCGGTGGCCTGCACGGCGTAGGCGCAGAGAATGATGCCCTCGATGACGAGGTGCGGGTCGGCGTTGACCAGGATGCGGTCCTTGAAGGTGCCGGGCTCCATCTCGTCGGTGTTGACGACGACGTAGCGCGGGCCGACGTAGTCTTTGGGAATCCCCTGCCATTTCTTGCCGGCGGGAAAGCCCGCGCCGCCGCGGCCGCGCAGGTCCGCGTCGAGGACCAGTTGCAGCACCTCCGCCGGAGTGCGCTTGCCCACGGTAGCGATGAGCGCCTCGTAGCCGCCGCCGGCCCGGTACTCGTCGATGGTCGCCGGGCGGCCGAGGTGGCGGTTTTTCAGCAGGATTTGCGGCGTGTCTACTTGCATCGCACCGGCTCCTCGGTGGATTGGCGCAGTTCGGCGAGCACCGCGTCGATGCGCTCGGGGGTGAGCCTGTCGTAGAAGCGACCGTTAATAAGCATCGTCGGGGCGTTATGGCAGTTGCCGATGCAGGCCGCCGGCAGCACGGTAAAAAGGCCGTCGTCCGTGGTGCCGCCGGGCGGCACGCCGAGCGTGCGGCAGAGGTAGTCGAAGATGGAATCCTGGTGGAACATCCAGCAGACCACGGAATCGCAGACGTGGATGACGTAGCGCCCCACGGGCCGGCGGTAGAGGTAGTCGTAGAAGGTGGCCAGGGATTCGAGCTCGAGCGTGGTCATGCCGAGGAGCCTGCTCGCATGATGCATGGCCTCGTCGCACAGGTAGCCGTAGTGGCGCTGCAGGGCGTACATGACGTCCACCGCCGCCTCGCGCGGATGGTGCGAAGCTGCGGCGACGAGGCGGTCGAGCTCGGCCACGAGGGCGTCAGGGAGCGACATGGAGCGCCTCCGGCGGCCAGGAGAGGCGCTGCCTCTCCTGGACC
>DQED01000443.1:0-4645 GCA_003525525.1 Desulfovibrio sp. | reverse complement strand
CATCCCCCCCGGACCCCCTGGATAAGGGGTCTGTGTGTAGGAATTATAGTTCATCGGTCGATGTCCGGGAGGATGTAGTCGTAGGAGGCGAGCACGGCGACGAAGTCGGCGATGCGAAGGCCCTCGGCGATGAGCGGCAGGGCCTGGATGTTGGCGAAGCCGGGCGTGCGCACGCGCAGCCTGTAGGCATGGCTGCCGCCGTCGGAGACGAGGTAGTAGCCCTGTTCGCCGCGCGGGGCTTCGGTGGCGGCGTAGGCCTGGCCGGCCGGAAGCCTTGGGCCGCGCGTCACGTTCACGAAATGGTGGATGAGGCTTTCGATGTCGCGCAGGGCCTCGTCTTTTTGCGGCAGGCAGTAGCGCACGTCCTCGGACAGATAGCGCCCGCCGGGCATATTGCTTGCGGCCTGTTCGATGATGCGCAGGCTCTGCTCCATCTCGTCCATGCGCACGAGGTAGCGGGCGAAGCAGTCGCCGCCTTCGCGCGTAGGCACGTCGAAATCGAAGTCGGCGTACGCGCCGTAGGGCATGGCTTTGCGCCGGTCCCAGGCGACGCCGGCCGCGCGCAGGTTGGGGCCGGTGACGCCCCAGTCGATGGCGTCCGCCGCGGAAATGCCGCCGACGCCCACGCAACGCGCCCTGACGATGGGGTTTTTGGTCACCCCGGCGTGGTATTCCTTGAGCCGTCCCGGGAAGATTTTGACGAAGGCGTCCACCATCTCCTTCCAGCCCTCGGGCAGGTCGGCCGCCATGCCGCCGATGCGCAGCCACGACGGATGCAGCCTGCCGCCCGTGATCGTCTCGATGATGTCGAGCACCATCTCGCGTTCGCGCAGCGCGTAGAAGATGGGACTCATCATGCCGAGGTCCTGGAGGAACGTGCCGAAATACATGAGGTGGTTGGACAGGCGGAACAGTTCGGAAAGCATGACCCGGGCGTAGGCGGCGCGCGGCGGCACGGCAATGCCGGCCAGCGTCTCCACGGCCGTGACGTAGGAGAGGTTGTTGGCCACGCCCGAAAGGTAGTCCACGCGGTCGGTGTAGGGGATGAACTGGTGCCAGGTCTGGCGCTCGCCGATTTTTTCCACGCCGCGGTGGTGGTAGCCGATGTCGAGTCCCACGGCCTTGATGCGTTCGCCGCGAAGGGCCAGGGCGTAGCGCAGGATGCCGTGGGTGGCGTAGTGGTGGGGGCCGAAATTGAGGATGTAGTCCCCGTCGTCGGCGTGGGGGCCGAGGATTTCCCGGGCGTCCACGGGCTCCAGGCGTCTGGCTTCCTCCTCGGTGAAGGGGGCCATGTTCGTGGCCCGGCCTTCGGAGTCCTTGCGCAGGGGATGTCCCTGCCAGTCGCGGTGGGTGAGAAGCCGCCTGGGATCGGGGTGGCCGGCAAAGGCGAGGCCGAACATTTCGGCGACCTCGCGTTCGTACCACGCGGCCGCGGGCCACACGCCCGTGGCCGAGGCGATGGACGCGTCGCGCGTGGGCAGTGCGCAGGTCAGGCGCACCATGCCGGGCGCGGACAGGGAGGTGAGCGTATAGACCACCGTGGCGTCGTGGCCGGGACGGTCCTTGCGCGCCGTCTCGTCGATGGCCGTCAGGTCCTCCAGGCGCGTAAAGCGCGTGGGGGATGCGTGCTTGAGGCGGTCGAGCACCTCGACGATGCGCGCCGGGGCCACGGCGTAGGTCGGCATGTCCTGGCTGTCCGGCACGAGGGCCACGTCCTCGCCGAAGGCGGCGAGCAGGTCGGCGGCCACGGCTTCCTGGTCCGGGCGCAGGGCGATGCGCGGCGCGGCCGGCGTCCACATGCCCGCAGTGCGGGAGCCGTGAAAAAACGGTTCGGTCGCGGCCGTGCCCCGGATGGGGATGCCGGCGTAGCCCGGGCCGCGCGTGTCGCGGCATTTGTTCACGCCGTCGATCAGGTGGTCGCGCCGGCCGCCCTCGCAGCCGCCCGGCAGGTGCAGCACGGGGCGCGTGGGACGCTCGCCGGCGGCGATTTTCTTTTGCAGCAGCAGCAGGCCCTCGAACAGCGCCTCCGGGCGCGGCGGGCAGCCCGGGATGTAGACGTCCACGGGCAGGATCTGGTCCGAGCCCTGGACCACGGAGTAGACGTCGTACATGCCGCCGGAATTGCTGCACGAGCCCATGGAGATGACCCATTTGGGGTCGGCCATCTGCTCGTAGAGTCGAAGCGCCACGGGCGCGACCTTTTTGAACATCGTGCCCGAGATGATGAGCACGTCGGCTTGGCGCGGCGAACCCCGGAAGACCTCGGAGCCGAAGCGCGCGATGTCGTAGCGCGGCCCCCAGGCCGTGGCTTCCTCCACGAAGCAGCAGGACAGGCCGAAGAAGAAGGGCCAGAGGCTGTTTTTGCGCGCCCAGTTGATGATGTAATCGGCCGGGGCGAAGGCGGCGTCGCGGATGTCCGTCACAGTCCCTGCTCCTCGTTCCAGTCGAGCCCGCCCTTTTTCCAGGCGTAGGCGAGCCCGAGGCCGAGCACCACGACGAAGACGGCCAGGCGCAGGTAGCCGGGAAGGCCGAGCTCGGGCCAGGCGGCTGCATAGGCCATGATGTAGGCGGTTTCCACGTCGAAGATGAGGAAGAAGACGGCCATGAGGAAAAAGGGCACCGGATAGCGGAAGCGGCCCTGGCCCGTGGGCAGGATGCCGCATTCGTAGGGACGCTGCTTTTCGGGTGTGGGGCGACGGCGCACCAGGAAGCCGGAGAGGAAGAGAATGAGCGCGAGGATGGCCAGCACGATGCAGAAAAAGACCGTGAAGCCGAGCGCGCCCGGTTCCCAGGGGGAAAACGGGGAGGCAAGGGGGACGAAGACGTTTTCCGGCGGCATGGGACCTCGCTTGCCGGCGCGCTGCGGCAACGATTGCGCAGGACCGGATAGAACCTATTGCAACCGATACTACCCGCAACGGATTTTTTTGCAACAGGTCGGCGTGCGCAACGGCGCATTCGGAGCGCGATCGGCCATGCGCCCAGGCGCTCCGGGAGACCCGGGGCGTCGGTCGCAGGTTGCGGCAGGGGCAGGCGGACTCAGGCGGCGGGCCGGCTGGCGGCGAAAGCGGCGGGAACGGTGATGAGGGCAAGGCTCGGCGGCAGGCAGGTCTTGGCGGCGTGCAGCCTGGCGCAGGCCGGGCAGGGGAAGGTTTGCAGCCGGTCGCAGCCGGCCTGCCGGGAAACGGTCACCGTGAAGACCGCGCCGCAGGCGCAGGTCATGGTGCTTTTTTCCTGGCTGAGGACTCGCGGATCGATTTCGCGCATGGTGGCACCTCGCTTTGTTATTGTGGGCGAGCATGCGCCGGGCGGGAACGAAAATGGCGACGCGCGGCAGACGGTTGCGTGACGTTTCCTTGCTGGCTGGGGTTTTACGGGGGCGCGTCAGGGCACGAGCGACCCCGGAGCCGGCGGGGCGGCGCAAAGCGCGAGCAGCCGGTCGTTGACCGTGCCCCCGTCGCGGCAGGGCGGCATGCGCCAGCCGAACCCGGTGGCCGCGATGCGCTCGCCAACGGCCCCGAGGTCGAAGCCCACGGCCCAAAGTCCGGCCCGCCAGGCCTCGGTCAGGGTGTAGCAGTAGGTTTCCGGCCACACCGACAGAAAAAGCGCGGCATGGCAGTCGAGCTCGCGGATGACGTCCACGGCGTCCTCCTCGCGGTAGCGCCCGGAAACGAAGGCCTTGCCCGTGGCGAAAAGCGGAAAGTCGTCCCGGGTGAACCCGGCCACGCAAAAGCGCAGCGGCAGGCCGCGCCGGTTGGCGTCGCGGGCCATGGACAACAGCACGCCGTAGCCCTTGTGTTCGCCGATGGCCCCGACCACGGCCAGGCGTATCTCCGTCTCCCCGTCCCAGGGCCGTATCGCAGGCTGTGGCGGCGGGGCGTAGGCCGGCTCGGGATGGGGCACGATTTCCACCCGGGCCGCGGGAAAACGCCGGGCGATGCGCCCGGCCGCATCGGCGCTCGGTGCGGTGACCCGGCCCGCGCCCTCGAGAATGCGCCGGGACTGGGCATGGAGGGCGGCCACGGTCAGGTGCGGCATGTCCGAGCCGTTGACGTCGGCGCAGCGCTGGCAGACGGCGGGATCGGCGCATAGCGGAAATTGACGGATTCGATGCCGATGCTGTCGCTGATGGGCGAAACGAGGCCGCGCGCACGTCGGTCCGGTATTCCCAGGTCAGCTGGATGTCCTCGCGCAGGCCCCAGGCCAGCCGCATTTCCCTGGTCAGGGGAGCGGACTCGGGCGCGCGGGAGGGGGAGGGGGGTGTTCATGTTTTCCCGGGTGTTGGCAAGACGCCTGGCGCTGGCAAGCGTGGCGGTCGCGCGACGGGGGCGTCGCGGAATCGTCACGGTATCGTCTGGAAGGCGCGGCCGAGGCGCATCGGGGGCGTGCTAACACTGCCCCGGTTCACGAGGGGCCCCGGCCCGACCCGGGCAAGGCGGTAAGGTGTTTATGCAGTTTTCACCATGCCTCTACGAGGCTCCAGGGCGGGATGGCGCGCTCGCCAATGTCGTTCCGGGCGGCGGGTTGTTGCAGGGAAGGGAGCGGGCGCTGGTCGCGGACCATGTCGCCGCGGGAGGCGCTCTCGGCGTGGTCCTGCTCGAGATCCAGGACTTTTCCCTGTTGCGACGCCTGGTGCGCCCCGATG
>DQED01000119.1:14307-14849 GCA_003525525.1 Desulfovibrio sp. | reverse complement strand
CGTGGCCGCCCTGCTCGCCGCCACGGCGGACGATCCCGCCGCCGCGGCCATCCTCGAGCGCCACGGCATCAAGGACCTTTTCGCGCCGTTTTGAAACGCGCGGCGCATTGTATCACCAAACCGGCGCAGCGACACCGGATACGCCCGTCCGCGCCCCGGGCCTCGGCCCGGCATGAAGCCCAGGAGGAATGCATGACCAAGCCCGATACCGCTTTCGAACAGGCACTGGCCGTCGGCCGCCCGCCCAACATCAAAAAGCTCTTCCCCAATTCCCGGGCGCTGCTCGTCAGCGGCAAGGCCATCGACCGGGCCATGCGCAAGAAAGGCCACGCCATGACCATCGCGGGCAACGCCCGCAGCAATTTCGTGCTGCGCGGCGCGCTGCTCGCGGCCCAGCGCGCGGACGCGGCCCTCATCCTCGAAATCGCCCGCTCCGAGTCCAACTACTGCGACGTCAACATGTGGAACATCGCTCGCCAGGCCGACCAGGCCGCCAACGAGCTGGGCGTCACCGTGCCCGTGGCCATCCACGCCGACCACTA
>DQED01000119.1:340-14240 GCA_003525525.1 Desulfovibrio sp. | reverse complement strand
TCGACGCCTCCCACCTGCCCGACGCGGAAAACCTGCTGGCCAACATCGCGCTGGCCCCCTACGTGCCGACCTGGGCCGGCTACGAGACGGAAGTCGGCGAGATCAAGGGCAAATCCGGCCTGTCCACGCCCGACGAGGCGCTCTTTCTCATCAAGGGCTTAAACGCCCACGGCATCCACCCGGACTGGATCGCGCTCAATAACGGCACCACCCACGGCATCGAGGCCTCGGCCACGGGCATCCAGGTGGGCCTGACCGCGCGCATCCACGAGGCCCTCGCCCCCTACGGCATCTCCGGCGCCCAGCACGGCACCTCGGGCAACTCCTCGGAAAAGCTCAGGGAAATCGCCGCCAAGACCGCGACGACCAAGGCCAACGTGGCCACGGCCCTGCAGATGATCGCCTGGGGCGTGGCCGTCAACGACTACGGCAACGCCATCATGGACGCGGCCGGGGCCTTCATCAAGGAACCGGACAAGGGCCTGGACGACGCGCTGTGGGCCGAGATGGTCGCCTACGCCGACGGCAAGGCCATCAAGGCCGGCGACTACAAGAAGCTCAACTGCGTGTTCGAGAGGAAGCTCCTCGCCCAGCCCGCCGCCGTGCGGGCGCGCATGGTCGATGCCGTGGCCGAGTTCGTCTACGGACTGCTGACCGACGTGTTCAACGCCGCCGGCACCGGCGCCCTGGCCATCGAGGAACTGCTCGCCGCCGGCACCTACGACCTCGGCCCCAAGGCCGGGCGCATCGAGGACCCGGCCGCCTGGACCCGCGAGAAAATCCTCGAACGCGCGGCGTCCCTCAGCGGCGACAAGGGGCCGGAAGGCGATTTCGACGACTAGCGGGCGCTTGCAACTGCGCCCTGCCGCCGCCGGGAGGCCCGTCTCCGGCGGCGGCAAGGAGTCCGCCATGGCGATGACCCTTGCTTCATCGGCTTTCCCCCACGAAGGCCATATTCCGTCGCGCCATGCCTGCGACGGCGCGGATCTGTCGCCGCCGCTGGCTTTTGCCGGCGTCCCGGCCGAGGCGGCGAGCCTCGTCCTCGTCTGCGACGATCCCGACGCTCCGGCCGGAGTCTGGGACCATTTCGTGCTCTACAATCTTTCCCCGGCCACGCCCGGCCTGCCCGAGGGCCTGCATCAGGCCCCGGCCTATCCCGACGGCAGCCTGTCGGGGCGCAACAGCTGGGGGCGCTACGGCTACGGCGGCCCCTGTCCGCCAAGCGGCGTCCACCGCTACTTCTTCACGCTCTACGCCCTCGACGCCATGCTCGACCTGCCGCCCGGCGCGACCAAGGCCGAGATCCTGCGCGCCGCCAAGGGCCACATCCTGGCCTCGGCCACGCTCATGGGGCGCTACGGGCGGGACTGACGTGCGCCTGCGGCGTCACAGGACCGTCGCCATTCCAGTGTAGCGTCCCACTCCGACACGACAGATTCCGGAGTCCCGATGTCCGCCGCCTTCATCGCCGTGTGCGCCACGGCCCTTGCCGCCTCGGCCCTGACGCTTTTCTCCGGCTTTGGCCTCGGCACCATCCTCACCCCGGTCATGGCCGTCTTTTTTCCCATCGAGGCCGCCGTGGCCATGACCGCGCTCGTGCATTTCGCCAACAACCTCTTCAAGCTGGCCCTGTTCGCGGGCAAGGCCGACCGCCGCGCCTGCCTGCGCTTCGGCCTGCCGGCCGTGGTCGCGAGTTTCGCCGGCGCGGCGTTGCTCCTGTGGCTTGCCGATCTGCCGCCGCTTTATGCCTATGCCCTGTTCGGGCGCTCCCTTGCCGTCACCCCGGTCAAACTCGTGGTCGGGCTGCTCGTCGGCGTCTTCTCCTGGCTCGAGATCGCGCATACGCTCAAGGGTCGGGGCCTGCCGCCGGGGCTTTTGCCCGTGGGCGGGCTGGTTTCGGGGTTTTTCGGCGGCCTTTCCGGGCACCAGGGCGCGTTTCGCAGCGCCTTTTTGTTGCGCCTGGGCCTGTCCAAGGAGACGTTCATCGCCACGGGCGTGGTCGTGGCCTGCATGGTGGACGCCACGCGCCTGACCGTCTACGCCTCCCACCTGTCCGCGCCGGATGTGGCCGGCAACCTGGGCCTGCTTGCGGCCGCCACGGCCTGCGCCTTTGCCGGGGCGTTTGTCGGCGCGCGGCTTTTGCGCAAGATGACCATCGAAACCCTGCACCGCCTGGTCGGGGCCATGCTGCTCGTGCTTTCCGCCCTGCTCGTCGCCGGCGTCATCTGACCTTTACAGCCGCAGAGGGCGGGAGCAGGTGCCCCGCATGTCCTTTGCGCCGTTTCCCGCCGCCTGACGCCTTATCTCCCCGTTATCCCCGGTTCCCCACGGGCTTTGTGCAGCCGACGCAGCGCGCCGAGGTCCTGCGCGGCCTTTGCCGCAAGCGCCGCCTGCGACGCCCTGGGCGGACGCGGGGAAGAAGCGCCCGGGACGTTGACGTCCATCCCGCCCGTCACGGGTCGTCCCGGACGGCCGGATGTCGTGCGGCAGCTTGCCGCGATACGGGACGCCGCCCTGTGCGCAGCCGGCTCCGTGCCTTCGCGCGTCTGATGTCCGCCGGGCATCGATCGTTTTTTTCTTTCCCCCCGGCGCGTGCCTTGCCTCGCCTCCTCCTTTTTGCGTGTAATACCCGCGCGCTTCGTGGCATGGGGTTCGGGGCCCTGTCGCTTTGTGTCCGGACATGAGCCGGAACGCTTGCCTTTATGCGGTTTGCTTATTAGGGTATTGTAGAAAGCGATAAAAGTTGACTGTAATACTCTGGCTTGCCGGAGGCCTCGGAACGTTTTGCGTTGAAATATAACGGTTCTGCCCGCATCAAGGGCAGGAAGCTACGCCGGGGGTAATGATGGAAACGCATACTCCGGAAGACGTATTCATCAGTTATTGCACGCAGAATGCGGACAAAGCCAATTTGTTGCTCGAGGCCCTGGAGGAATTGGGCCTGCGCTGCTGGATCGCGCCACGCAACATAGTCGGAGGCGACACGTGGCCCGTGGCCATTACCAAGGCCTTGCAGCATTGCAAAATCATGGTCCTCGTGTATTCGTCCGCTTCCCAGGATTCCGTCTATGTGGTCAACGAGGCCACCATCGCCCTGCGGCTCAATAAATACATCGTTCCCGTCCGGACGGAGGATATTCCCGTCCAGAAGAGTCTCGACCTGCTCCTTGCCACCTGCCAGTGGAAGGATGCCTTCCGGGACCCCGCTGCGGAATCCCGTGAGATCGCGAAAGAAATCTATATCACGCTGAAAAGGATTCTCAACGAACCGCATGACGACGAGGTGTTGCGCAAGTACAATGCGAAGCGCAGCGGCAAAGGCAGGAAAGTCCTTCTCGTCGCCAGCGCCTGCTTGGTCGTTTTTATCGGACTCGCCTTCCATTTCAATTTTCTTGCACCCAATACGAGCGTGGCCGTGCCGCAACCCTCCCCCGGGGGCAAGGACCAGCCCGGGTTGTCCGCAAAACCGGCCATTCCCGCGCCCCCTCCTGCGTCGCCCACGACGTTTGATGCCAAAGCGGGCGTTCCGGCAGCGTTGTCGCCTGCGCCCTCCGTCCAAAGCCAGGCCCCGGCCCCGGCCGCTCCCGAGCCGGCCGTAGCGCCGCGGCAGTACGCCTCCCTTGCGCCTCCCGCTCCGGTGAAACCCGCCCAGGAAGCCCTGCGGCGCGATCAGGACGTGAACGCCCGCATCGCACGGTTCGTCTCGGACTACCAGAACAGCTACAACTTCGGCGGCCCGGCCGACGTCGTCGCCCTTTACGGGCCGGCAGTGAACTTCTACGGCAAGGCCAATACGGACAAGGCGAGCCTTTACGGCGAGTTCTCCAACTACTTCGAGCGGTGGCAGAAAAGGCGCAGCCGGCTCAACAGCGATATGCGCATCGAAGATACCTCGGACCCGGCCGTGAAACGCGTGGTCTTTTCCTATGTTTTTTACCGTGAACGCGGGGAACAGGAGAAACAGGCCATCCTGAGCCGCGGGTATTACAAGGGTCCGAAGGACGACAGGTGGTGTTCCTCGGGCGTGGCTGTCGATACCCTCACCCTGAAGGTCCTGGACGATTCCATCCAGATTGTCGGCGAGTCGCAGAGCGCCGTTCTGGATAAGCCCAAAAACACCTGCAAGGTCATCCCCTGAAGCCGCGCCGGGTGCGCGACCCGGCGCGGGGATGCGGCCGTGGCATCTCGACGCCGGGCGGCCATGATGCTAGGGTTGTTTCATGCTTTGCGGCATCGACGTCGGCGGAACCCATACGGATGCGGTCCTGATCGGGCCGGAAGGCATCGTTGCCTGCGCCAAGCTGCGCACCGACCACGACGACCTGCTCGCCTCCATTCGCGAGGCCCTGGCCAGCATCGCCTCCGTGGCCGGACCCGGGGCCGTCTCCCGCCTCAATCTCTCCACCACGCTTTCCACCAACGCCATCGTCGAGGGCACGGCCGACCCCGTGGGCGCGATCGTGTCCGGCGGCCCGGGCATCGACCCCGAAGCCTACCGCCTGGGCGACCACTATTACGTCCTGCCCGGGGCCATCGACCACCGGGGTCGCGAAACCGCCGCCCTGGACGTGGCCGCCGCGCGGGAGGCCCTGCGCGCCTGCAACGCCGCAGGCGTGCATGTCCATGCCGCCGTTACCAAATTTTCCCCGCGCCATCCCGAACAGGAGTTGGCCCTGCGCGAACTGCTTGCCCCGCACTCGGACTGCGTGTCGCTGGGGCACGAATTTTCCGGCCGTCTGGGATTCGGCCGGCGCATCGCCACGGCGTACTTCAACAGCGCCGTCTGGCGCGTCTACAACCGCTTCTGCGACGCCGTGGAGCAGTCCGTGCGCGAACTCGGCATCGCACCGGACATTTTAAACGTCCTCAAGGCCGACGGCGGCACCATGCCGCTACGCGTGTCGCGCGCCCTGCCCGTGCAGTCCATCCTTTCCGGCCCGGCCGCCTCGGTCATGGGCATCATCGCCGTGTGCGACATCGCCGAGGACTCCGTGATCCTCGACATCGGCGGCACCACCACGGACATCGCCGTCTTCGCCGCAGGCGCGCCGCTGGTCGAAAACGAAGGCATAGCCATCGCCGGCCGGCCGACGCTCGTGCGGGCGCTGCGCACCCGCTCCATCGGCGTCGGCGGCGATTCGGCCATAAGCGTCTCCCGCGAGGCCATCCGCGTGGGCCCCAGACGTCTGGGGCCGCCCATGGCCCTCGGCGGCCCGGTCCCGACGCTTGTCGATGCGCTCAACCTGCAAAACGTCATCGCCGTGGGCGACCCGCGCGCTTCATACGCCGGCATGGCCGCCCTGGGCGCGCCCCACGGCTTCGAGCCCGACGAGGTGGCCGAGGCCGCCATTTTAAACGCCGTCAACCAGATCCGCTCGGAAGTGGCTGCCTTCGTGCGCGAAATCAACGACCGGCCCGTCTACACCATTTTCGACCTGCTCGAAGGCCGGCAGGTGCGCCCCACGCGCGTCTACGTCATGGGCGGCCCGGCCCTGGCGCTGTCCGCCCTGCTCCAGGACGCCTTTTCCGAAGAAGTGGTGGTGCCCGAGAGCTTCGCCGTGGCCAACGCCATCGGCGCGGCCCTGGCGCGGCCTACGTTCTCCGTGGAACTCTTCGCCGACACGGCGGCCGGCCGCCTCACCATTCCAGCGCTCGGCGTGGCCCGCGCCGTGGCCGACAATTACAGCCCGGCCGCGGCCGAGGGCGAGGCCGCCACGCGCCTTCGCGACTACCTCGCCTCCATCGGCGCGGACCCCGGCGAAGCCCCCGTCGAAACCGTCGAACTGTCCTCGTTTCCCATGGTCGAAGGCCAGACCCAGGTCGGCCACAACATCCGCGTGGCCTGCCAGGTGCGCCCGGGCGTGCTGGCCGCGTACAAGCAGGCGGTTTCGCAGTCATGCTGAAGGCGCGCCATCCCCTGGGCATCGTCTTTTTCCCGGCCTTCGACTGGGCCATCTCGCCCACGCACCCCGAACGCCAGGAACGCCTGCTCTATACCCAGGACCAGCTGCGCGAGGAAGGCGTCTTCGACATCGCCGGCATCACCGAGCTCAAGCCCGATCTGGCCACGGCCGCGGACGTCTCCCGCGTGCATTTCTGTTTCCCGGACGTGGCCGCCGTGACCACCGCCTCCCACCTCGTCTCCGCCGGCGGGGCCATGCGCGCCGCGCGCACGGTCATGGACAAGGAGGCGCAAAAGGCCTTCGCCCTGGTGCGCCCGCCCGGACACCACGCCATGAAGGTGGTCCACGGCGCGCGCGGCTTTTGCAACATCAACATCGAAGCCGTCATGCTCGAATGGCTGCGCGAGCACTACGGCCCCCTGCGCGTGGCCATCGTGGACACCGACTGCCACCACGGCGACGGCACGCAGGACGTCTACTGGCACGACCCGGACACGCTCTTTATCTCCCTGCACCAGGACGGGCGCACCCTCTACCCCGGCACGGGCTACCCCTACGAAATGGGCGGCCCCAAGGCCCTCGGCGCGACCGTCAACGTACCCCTGCCGCCCGGCACCTCCGACGAAGGCTTCCTCTTCGCCATGCGCGAGGTGGTGCTGCCGCTCATCGAAGACTTCAAGCCCGACCTCGTCATCAATTCCGCCGGCCAGGACAACCACTTCTCCGACCCCATCACGGAGATGGCCTTTTCGGCCCAGGGCTACGCCCGCCTCACCGAACTGCTCGGCGCGGACATCGCCGTGCTCGAAGGCGGCTACGCCATCCAGGGCGCGCTGCCCTACGTCAACCTCGGACTCGTGCTTTCCATGGCGGGCCTGGACTACTCCCACGTGCGCGAGCCCAACTTCGACCCCGCCGCCGTGCGCCAGCCGGCCAAGGTCACGGGATACATCGAGGAAGTCTGCCGCGAAATCACGGCCCTGGCCCGCAACCCCAAGGGGCCGGGCAAAGGCGACGTCATCAACGGCTGGTTCACGCGGCGTAAGACTCTGTATTACGATACCGACGCCATAACGGAATACCAAACCGAATCCGTACGCCTGTGCGACCACTGCCGGGGCGTGCTCAAATACGAAACCGAATCCACGCGCAACCCGCTGTGCCTGGGCGTCGAAGCGCCCATCGGCGCCTGCGAGAAATGCGTGGAGGAAGCCTACCGCATCTACGAAGCCGGCCAGATCAAAGGCGAATACCGCCATCTCCAGCTCATCGACCGCGTCGGGAAGAATTACCTCAGTTTCACGGGATAGTTGTGGGGGACGGAAAACGTGAAACGTGAGATGTGAGACGGGAGACGGGGAAGAGGGGAAGATGCCTCTCCCTCTTCACTTTTCCTTCTCCTCCCCTCCCTTCATTCCGGCTTCCAGTCGGTCAGCACGCCCGTCTCGTTGCGCTCCAGCCAGTCGCGCAGGCCGTCCACATCGCGCACGCCGCCGGAGACGACGGCCCGGTAGAGGTCCACGGACAGGAAGAACGCGTCCGGCGTGCGGGTGCGCCAGGCTTTGAGTTCGAGGATGGCGCGGCGCATTTCGGGCGTGAGCGCCCTGGCCAGGGGGGCGACGAGGTCTTCGCCGCGGGGCAGGGCGTAGTCGTCGGGCGCGCTCCACATGTCGATCTTCCAGACGACGCCGTCGTCGTCCGTGAAGCGCAGCATCCAGTAGAGCGCCTTGTCCGGACCGTGCATGTGGTTTTGGAAGAGCGCCTCGCCCACGCCGGGATGGCGGGAGGCCTGGGCGAGCACGGCGAAGCCGTCCTCGGGGCGCAGCACCGGGCAGTAGATTTCCATGTCGATATCCGGGTCGAGGGCCAGGTCGTGGGCCACGGCCCCGACCAAGACCGGCCGGCCGAAGCGGCTCCAGGCGCGCACGAGTCCCAGCGCGTCCAGGATCTGTCCGGCGCGCAGGCCCATCGTGCGGCTTTTTTCCATGACGTCGGGCGTCTCACCCATGGGGCACCTCCGTAAGACTGGTCAGAGGTTGGGACGCCCGAGGGGGCGGGCGGTCAGAAGTTGGGGCTGGGGCTTGCCGCGCCGCTTCCTGCGGGCGGGGTCCCGGTCCCGGTTGCGCCTGGAGCCGGGCGGGGGGCGACGAGGCCCGCGGCCTTGAGCTTTTCCATGACCCCGGCGAGCAGGGCGAAGGATTCGACAAAGCCTTCGGTGGTCATGACGAGGCGCTGCCTGCGTTCCTTGGTCGGCTGGCCCTTGGCGTCGAGGCCCTCGCCCATGGCGAAGAAATCGATGCGCACGGCTCCCTTGCCGAAGCCGATGCCGAGGATGCCGTCCACGAAAAGTTCGTCGCTCATATCGGAAGCTCCTGGGAAGTTCAAGGTTCGCGAAGGCTTTCATCGAAAGCGCGCACCAGGGGGTAGGCGAGGTAGGTGATGACGCGGCGCGTGCCGACTTTGATTTCGGCCGTGGCGGAAAGTCCGGGGAACAGGTGGAAATCCGGCGGCACGTCGCTGAGGTGCGCGTCGGTTACGGCCGCGCGCACGCGGTAGAAGAGGCGCTGGCCTTCGGGGGTCTGTTTTTCCAGGGCGTCGGGGCTGAGGGTCGCGACCGTGCCCGAGGCCGTGCCGTGGCGCTGGAAGGGGAAGGCGTCGAATTTGATGCGCACGGCGTCGCCCGGGCGCACGCGGCCGATGTCCTGGGCGGCGACTTCGGCTTCGAGCACGAGGCTGTCGCCCTGGGGCACGAGGGTGAGCAGCGTTTCCCCGGCCCCTGCCACGGCTCCGGCGGCCTTGGCCGCGACGTCCAGGACCGTGCCGGCTTCGGGGGCGCGCAGCACCACCTGCTCGCGCAGGTGGGCGGCCTTGCGGCGCTGTTCCTCGGCGGCGGCGAGGTCGCGGCTGGCCTGGGCCAGGTCGCCTGCGTCCTCGGCGGCGCGGTTGGTCTGGAAATCGCGTTTTTCGGCTTCGGCGCGCGCCAGGGACTGGTGGAGTTCGCCGGCTTCGTTGCCGAGCCTGGTCAACTGGCCCTCGGCTTCGATGCGCTGGCTTTGGGCCTTCATGTATTCGACCTTGGAGCTGGCTCCCTGCTTGTAGATGTCGCCGTACATACGCTCCAGGTCGCGGGCCAGGGCGATCTGCTTCTTGTTCTTGGCCGCTTCCGCGGCGTTGGTGGCGAGCTTGGCGGAAAGTTCGCCCGCGCGCCGGGAGAGCGCCTCGATCTTGGCGTCGTATTCCTTGCGCCGCGCGGCGAGCAGTTCGCGTTCCAGGCGCAGGTCGTCGGCGGACAGGCTTTGGGGCGCGGCGCAGGAACCACCGGTTTCGCAGGTGAGCCGCCAGACCTTGGCCGCGAGCACGCGTTCTTCCTTGTCGCGTTCGGCCAGTCCCGCCTCGGCCAGGGTCGGGTCCAGGACGACGAGGGGGTCGCCTTTGGCCACGCCCTGGCCGGCGGTGACGCGGATGTCGCGGATGACGCCGCCGTCGGGCGAGGCCACGGCCACGTTGCGCCTTGCGGAGACGAGCTTTCCCGGCGCGGCCACGATGCGGTCCACCTTGGCCAGGCAGGCGAACAGCAGGGCGCACAGGAAAAAAGCCAATAAAAGATAGAGGGTTGCGCGATAGCGTACGGGCATGGGCGCGGCCAGGATTTCCAGGGCCGGCGGCTGGAACGCGGCGAATCGCGGCGCGGGCATTGCCGCGCCGGGCGGCGCCGCAACGGCCGGCAGCCGCTTCCGCTTCCACGGCGCGATCACAAGCGCCTCCCTGCCATGTCTCCCCCTTCGGGCGGCCGGGAGGGGGAATCCCCACCCCGGCCGCCGGAGGCATCTATTCTAGAATTTCACGGCGCGCACGGCGTCGAGGGTGCGGGCGTAGTCGTCCTCGCTGTGGGCGAAGGACGTGAAGGCGCATTCGTAGGCCGAGGGGGCGAGGATGATGCCGGCCTCGCGCATCTGGTTGTAGAAGCTGGCGTAGAGTGCGGCGTCGCCGGCTTTGGCCGATTCGAAGTCCGTGACCGGGCCTTGGCAGAAGAAAAGGGTGAAGAGCGAGGCGATGTGCGTGAGGTACACGGGCGCGCCCTTTTCGCGCAGGATGGCGGCCATTTCCTCGGCCAGGGCCTTGGTGCGCGCGGCCAGGCCGTCGTAGTCGGCCTTTTCGAGCGCGCGAAGGGTCGCCAGGCCCGCGGCCATGGCCAACGGATTCCCGGAAAGCGTGCCGGCCTGGTAGACGTCGCCGCAGGGCGCGATGCGTTCCATGATGCGGCGCTTGCCGCCGTAGGCCCCGACAGGCAGGCCGCCGCCGATGATCTTGCCCAGGCACGTCAGGTCCGGGTCGATGCCGAACACCGATTGCGCGCCGCCGTAGGCCAGGCGGAAGCCGGTGATGACCTCGTCGAAGATGAGCAGGGCGTCGTGTTTCGCCGTCAGCTCGCGCAGGCCTTCCAGGAAGCCTGGGGCAGGGGGCACGAGGCCCATGTTGCCGGCCACGGGCTCGACGATGACGCAGGCGATGTCCGGGCGCGTGCGGAAGAGTTCCTTGAACGCAGCGAGGTCGTTGTAGGGGGCGAGCAGGGTGTGGCGCACGGTGTCTTCGGGCACGCCCGGGGTGCCGGGGATGCAGAAGGTGGCGAGCCCCGAGCCGGCGGCGGCGAGGAAGGCGTCGGCGTGGCCGTGGTAGCCGCCGATGCATTTGACGACCATGGACTTGCCGGTGAATCCCCGGGCCAGGCGCACGGCGCTCATGGTGGCCTCGGTGCCGGAGTTGACCATGCGCACCATGTCGATGCCGGGCACGGCGTCCACGACGGCCTGGGCCAGGGCGACCTCGTCGGGGCAGGGCGCGCCGAAGCTCGCGCCCTTGTCCGCGGCGGCGTGGATGGCGGCGTTGACCTCGGGATGGTTGTGCCCGAGCAGCATGGGGCCCCAGGACATGACGTAGTCGATCATCTCCCGGCCTTCGACGGTGGTCATTTTCGAGCCGTTGGCCGAGGCGATGAACAGGGGGTCGCAGCCCACGCTGCGGCAGGCCCGCACGGGGCTGTTGACGCCGCCGGGGATGAGTTGCTGGGCCTTGGCGAAAAGCGTTGCGGAATCGGTCATGCGTCGGGCTCCGAAGAGGTTGGCGGTTATGGGGTGTCGAAAAGGGTCAGGACGTAGCCGTTGATGTCCTCGATGCTGAGTTCCCGCCCGCCGCGCAGGGCCTGGTGCGGGGCCTTGATGAACGGCACGGCGTCGGCGAGGCGCGCGGCCACGGCGTCGAAGTCGTCGCAACGCAGGCCGATGACGGCCGAGCCGCCGATGCGGGCTTCGGACAGGCGCGGCAGCACGGCGGCCAGGGAGGAACGGGACTGGAACGCGAGGACGGCGTCGCCGCTCGCCACTTCGGCATAAGCCAGCCGGACGGGAGCGGGCCAGCCGGCCACGGGCCGGCCCGTGGCTTCATCCACGCCTTTGGTGAAGGCGAACCCGAGGATTTCATTGTAAAAGGCCACGGTCCGGTTGACGTCTTCGACCATGAGCCTGGGCGCGACCTGGATGACGGACATGCGCATGCTCCTTCCGGCGGCGGCCGGCCTTTGCGAGGCAACATCGTAGCCGGGAGGGGCGGACGGCGCAAGCCCGCGGCGGCTTCAGTCATTTTCTCCTGGAAAGCTAGGGTATTCCCAAGGCTGCGGCGCAGGGCCTTTCCGCTGCGACATGGCGGATTTTTTTCGATTAAAAACCATAATGCAATGATATTATGGAATAATTATTTTATGCCCTCCGGGCCGGGAAGAGGCTTTTCGGCTTGACAAGGTCCTATGCCTCCACTAGGTAGCGACGCTTCAAAACGGACCGAGAATCACTCCGTATCATCCTCGCGGCTCGCTTCATCTCCGAGAGTATTCCTCGCATCACCGAAATCGTCCGATCCATGCCCGCCGCAGCCGGGATCGTCTTGCCAGCAGCCGTGGCAACCCGTCGCCAGCTAGACGGATATTGCAGCGGCGCTGCGTGGAGAGTCGTGCAGCATGAGAGTCTTTGTTTTCTTTATTATGGCACTAACCTTAGCCGTTACTGTCGAGGCTTCCCAGGGTAAGAAAGTTGTAACGGGAAAGTATTCCCCGAAAAAACGCATCGCCGCCACGGTCACCGCCTACACCCCTTCCCCCCGGGAAAACGGCGGTCCGGGCAGCAAATCCGGCACCGCCCTCGGTACGCCCATCCGGCCCGGCATCGTGGCCGTCTCCCGGGACCTGCTGCGCGCGGGCTGGGACTTCGGCGACAAGATCCACATCGAGGGCCTTGGCGTGTTCATCATAGAAGACACCATGCACCAGCGCTTCCGGCGCACCATCGACGTGGCCGTGCCCAACATGGCCGCAGCCCGCAAGATCGGGAAGAAGACGGGTATCGAAGTGACGCTCCTCGAGTCGGCAGCGGGAGCGGAGAGCTGAGCGCGGCTCCTGCCGCGCCCGGAAAAACGGCCGGGGATGCGAATGCGCCCGGCCGTTTTCAGGTCTTCTTGACCACCACCAGGGTGACGTCGTCCTCCTGGCGGACCGCGCCGCGGTAGGCGGCCAGATCCGTGATGACGGCCGCGACGATTTCCGCCGCGGACCCCCGCGCCGCGCCGCGCACCGTTTCCATGAGCCGGTCCTTGCCGTACATCGCGCCCGAGGCGTTGCGGGCCTCCCAGATGCCGTCCGTGCCGATGACCAGGACGAGCCCCGGCCGATCGAAGGGCATGGCGGTTTCGGCGTAGCGGTATTCCGGTTCGATGCCGAGTGGCAGCCCCTTGCCCGGCCACTGTTCGAAACGGTCGGCGTCGGGGTCGTAGAGGATGACCGGGTCGTGCCCGGCCCGCACGTAGCGCGCCACGCCCGTGCGGGGCCGCACCTCCATGCCGAGCAGGGTCATGAACCGGCCCGAGTCGCCCACGTCGCGGCACAGCAGCCGGTTGGCGCGGGTCACGCGCTGGGCGGGGGTCTCGCTGTCCTCGGTGGCCAGCAGCAGCGCCCGCGCCGTGGCCATGAGCAGGGCCGAGGGCACGCCGTGCCCGGTCACGTCGCCCACGGCCGTGTCCAGACAGGCCTCGCCCTCGCGATCCACGGCCCGGTAGTCGAGATAGTCGCCGCCGGTCTCGTCGCAGGCGATGGCCGCGCCGGCGATGTCGAGCCCGGGCACGACGGGCGGCGCGGCAGGCAGCAGGTTCCGCTGCACCTCCTGGGCCAGTTCCAGGGAGCGTTGCAGCCGCATGTGGTCGGCCAGCACCGGCACGGTCTCGTTGAAGGCGTCCACGAGGGCCTGCCGTTCGTCTTTGAGCCGATATCCCAGGCGCACGGAGAAATCCCCCCGCCCCAGGCGCTTCCAGGCGTCGATCATGGCCATCATCGGCCGCACGAAGGCCTTGGCGATCCACAGCGCGGCGACCGTCGCCGCGGCCAGCACGGCCAGCATCGCGCCGCCGGACAGGCGCAGCAGGTTGCCCACGGCCGCGCCGATTTCCTGCGTGGCCTGTTCGGCCAGGGGCGCGAGCATGGACTTGGGCACGATGATGAGGAAATAGGCGTCGTCCATGAACCGCGAGTAGGCCCAGAAGGCGTCCTCGCCGTGGTAGGGAAGCTCCGCCGCGCCCGCGCCGCCGCGTTTCATGGCGGCCAGCAACGCGCCGAAGCGGGTCGTGTCCGGCGAGGAAAGGCGCTCGAAGTTGATGGCGCTTTTCCAGTCCGGCACGTGGTTTTCGTAGGAGCGCTGGGCCCAGACGTAGAGGCTGTCGCGGCCCGTGACCGGGTCCAGGGCCGGGGCGACGAGAAAGGTGCGCATGGCCTCGGACCACTGGGAGGCGATCTCCTGCTCCTGGAGCACCCGGGCCAGGGGCACGTCCAGGCTGGCCACGCCGAGGAAGCGGCCGCCGGGGCCGGCCAGCGCCTTGGAAAGCGTAAGCGTGACCTGTCCCGTGGCGGCGTCCACGGCCGGAGCGTTCCAGATGACGGGGCCGCCGGCCGGGGCGAAGGG
>DQED01000119.1:0-334 GCA_003525525.1 Desulfovibrio sp. | reverse complement strand
GGCCGCCGTGTACCAGGGCCGCTCCCGGGGATCGTAGTCCGCGGGATAGCCGGCGTGGCCGGGGAAGGAGACGTGGCTGCCGTCTTCCAGGGTTACGGAGGCGAACAGCAGCAGGTCGCCGAGTTCGGCGCGCAGCAGGGAAAAGGTCGGCCCGAGGGAAGCGAGGCGGACGTCCTCGCCGTTTTTCCCCCTGGCCCCGGGCGGGCGGTAGATCACGGGCGCGTCCCGGCTGATGGGCAGGCGCTCGCTGCCGCCGTCGGCCAGCCGTTTGGCGTAGGCCGCGTCGTCGGCCATGTCCGGGGGCGCGTTGCGTGCGGCGGCCACGTCCGGCGCG
>DQED01000233.1 GCA_003525525.1 Desulfovibrio sp. | reverse complement strand
GGGCGTCGAGACCGGGGAAGGGCAGGGCGCGCATGGCCGCATAGTTGTTGAACGGGTAGCGCCACAGGTCGTGCAGCAATCCCGGCAACGCGCCGCCGAGTGCGTAGATCAGGACGAGAGGCAGCAGCAGGACCAGCGCGCCGCAGGCGTAAGGGACCAGGGCGGCCAGGACGGCCCGTGCCCGGGAGATGCCCTCACGGCGGAAGCGCAGGCCGAGCAGCGCCAGGAAGGCCGCCTGAAGGCCCAGGCCGGCCACCCCGAAGTCGTAGCGGAAAAGCGTTGCCGCCCCGGTCGCCAGACCGGCCAGGAAGGGCGGGGCGAAACCTTGTCTGCCATTGGCGCTGTCGAAGCAGCACAACACGCCGCCGATCAGGCAGGCCAACGCCGGAAAGGCGGCAGCGCCGTAAAAGGCGGCCAGGCTCAACACGAGCAGGGCCAGGCCGTAGGCGACATGGGCCGCCCGGCCCAGGCCCGCCCGCCGGCACAGGACGAAACAGGCCACGGCGACGAGGGCGCGCACGGCCGTGTCGTACAGCCGCTCGACCGGCACGGACGGCGGGAAAACGCGGAAGAGGCCGGCCAGGGCCAGATACGTGCCCGGCCCGTAATTGGCGTAGAAGTCGCGGTGGGGCATCTGGCCGTCTCGCACGCGCATGGCCCCGACGAGCACGAGGCCTTCGTCGTAGACGTTGACCGTTCCGTTCATGGTGCCAAGCAGAAAGGCGCAGGCGAAGAGCAAGAGCAGGGCCGTGCCGGCGGCGCGGGAAAGCGGAGAGGTGTCTCGGAGGGTGGTCATGCCTGCCGCCTTCGTTTCGTCGCCTCGCCAGACCGCTGGGCGTCTCGTCGTCCGCCGGGCGAGCCTGACGCCCTGGAAGAGGCGCGGCGGCATGTCGGGGGGTGTCGCCAAGCGCGCCGGTCGCCTCGTCAAATCCGGCATAAGAGGCCGACGGGGCGGCGTCAACCGGACGCGTGAAACGGCGCGGCGACGCAAAGGGCGCGGCCGATTTTCCGGCCGCGCCCTGCAAGACATGTTTCTTTTGGGTCCGCGGGTTATTTCGGCAGCGGCTTGTGGCAGTCGCCGCAGGTCACGGGGCCCTTTTTCTGGTCCATGTGGCAGCCCATGCACTGCTTGTGGAAGGCGCGCATGAGCGAGGTGCGGCCGGGCTTGGCCACGGCGCTGTGGCAGTCGGAGCAGGGGATGCCGGAGGTGTCGGCCTCGGGATCGCGCTTGCCGTCCTTTTCGCCGTGGTGGCAGGCCGTGCATTCGGCGATGCCGGCTTTCTCGTTATGCTCGTCGTGGTTGAAGACCGCCGGGAGCCGGGTTTTGGTCTTGAAGCCCTCGTCGGGAATCGTCTTCATGTCCTGCTGGCCCAGGGCGGGCATCGCCAGGAAGCAGGCGACGACGAGAGCCGCAAGCGCAAACGGTATCGTGCGTTGTTTCATAGCGGGTTCTCCTGCGCCGGGCTTACTCGGCCTCGGGCTTCTCCATCAGTTCGTAGATGAGGTCGCCCAGGAACTTGGTGTGCATGCCGAGTTCGTACTTGCTGATGATGTCTTCCAGGCCACCGTGGCAGTTGTGGCAGGGCGCGACAAGCGTATGCACGCCCGTGGCCTTGAGCTGCTCGGCCTTGATGGAGTTGCCGGCGACGCGGACGTTCTTGAAGGGGGGCCCGCAGTTGATGACGCCGCCGCCTGCGCAGCAGCAGTAGTTGTGCTCCCGGTTGGGGTGCATTTCCACGACTTCCTCGCACAGGAAGTGGGTCACCTCGCGCAGTTTGTCCATGAGGCCGCGGCCCCGGATGACGTTGCAGGGGTCGTGGATGGTGACCGGGTCCGCGTATTTGTGGGTGATCTTGATGCGGCCCTGCTGGATGAGCTCCCAGAAGAACTCGATCGAATGGACCATGGGGACGGGAGTCCATTTCCAGCCGAGCCAGCGGTTCCCCACGTCGTAGACGGCGCGGAAGGCGTGGCCGCACTCGCCCATGACGATGCGTTTGACGCGGAGCTTCTGTGCCATTTCGTAGTGGGCGCGCTCGACCCGGCCCATGATCTCGGAGTCGCCGGAGAACATGGCCATGTTGGAGTTGTCCCAGCCGGGCATGGAGGGCATGGTCCAGTTGAGGCCGGCGGCGTTGAAGATGGCCGCGGCCTGGTAGATGAGCTGGGTGCGGAACTTGGGTTCCGGCGCGATGACCGAGTACATGAAGTCCGCGCCCTCGAGGTCGAGGGGAATGCGCAGTCCCGGGAATTCGTCGCGGGCCTCTTCCTCCTGCCATTGCAGGGTGTCGGGCCACTCGTCGTCCTTGACCCACATCTGGTTCATGGTCGCGGAGTGGCTGTGGGCGGTGTCCTGGATGTACTGCGGCGTGCAGCCGAGCTTGTGGCACAGCCGGCGCACCACGCTCATGATGTAGCCGGTGTCGATGCCCAGCGGACAGTAGTGGATGCAGCGCCGGCAGAGGTTGCATTCGGTGTAGGAGACCTGGGCGCATTCGTAGATGAGCTTCGGGTCGACCTTGCCCCCGGCCGCCATGAGCTTGGCCATGGTCTGGGTGACCTTGGCCGCGGGCATGTAGCTCGGGTCCTTGTGCGACATGTAGTAGTGACAGGCCTTGGCGCACATGCCGCAGTGCACGCAGGTCTCCAGGTAGGTTTTCAGGCGCGCGCCGCATTCGCCGGCGATCAGCTCCTTGAAGACTTTTTCTATTTTTTCCGGGGTCAGGCGGGAAACGCCGGCCCGCAACCCCGCGTCTTCGATAAGACGGTCGGCAATGGTGCTCATGCAATCCTCCGGTGGCTACCAGTCCTTGGCGAATCTGACGGACCCGAATTCCGAGGCGATGTAGCCGCGCGAAAAGACCGCGAACAACATGTGGGAGAGCCTCGTAAACGGGATGGCGGCAAGCATGGCCTCGCCGCACAGGATGTGCAGCGTGGTGAGAACGAGGTTGTCGCCGATGCGATGATAGGCCAAAACCCCGGTCAGGAAGGTCAGCCCCACGAGCGACACCACGAACACGTCCTGGGGGGTGGTGAGGAAGCGCACTTCGGGCACGCTCAGGCGGCGCCACAGGAAGTAGGCGCAGATGAGCACCACCACGATGGCCAGGGCGTCGGCGACGCCGTCGGGCAGCGCCGGCCAGGACCAGCCCCGGAAGGTGTCGAAGAGCACGATGTGCCCCATGAGGAAGATCGGGACCAGGAACAGGCAGATGTGGAAGACGAACGTGGCGATGGTGACGCCGGGGTTCTCCTTCCAGCCCAGGGCCCCGAAGGGGGTGAACCAGTGGACAAGGGATTTGATGGCGTGGGGCCAGCTGATGTAGGTCATGAACGCGCCGTCCTTCTTGAGGGCAAGGGCGCGCATGGCCAGCAGGCGGTAGATGGAACCGATGATAAAGACGCCGAAGGCGAGCCAGGCCAGGGGGCCCACGGCGAGATCGTACAGGGCGTGCATGACTGTCTCCCTCCTATCCCGTGAAGGCTTCGACCGGAGCCACGATGCGGTGGAGCTTGCCGTCGGCGATGGCCCGGATGAGGACCTTGGTCCCGTCCGGGGAGAACGCGGGCTGGAAGCACTTGTCGAAGCTCTGGGCGTAGGCCTTGCCGTCGCAGACCACGGTGAACTTGCCGCCGCGTTCCACGGTCACGGCCAGATGCGCGCCGTCGGGGCTCCAGACCGGGGGCCAGGCCATGTCGTAGCGGCCGGGCCAGACCTTGCCGTCGCAAAGGACCGCGAAGTTGGTGTTGTTGTCGTTGCCGAGCGCCGCCACGCGTCCGCCCGCGGGGCTGATCGTGAGGTCCGTGACCACCGGGAAGGTCGCGCCCCAGGGCGCGCCGTTCACGGCCACGGTGAATTCGCCGAATTTCGGGGCCACGATGGCCGCGAGCGTGGAGCCGTCCGCGCTGTAGGCGGGATGCCAGACCTGGGCGAAGCCCGCTGCCCAGACCATCTTGTCGTCGATGGCCATGCCCCAGGCTCCGGCCTTGCGCACCGGCGCGGCGACCTGCCCCGTGGCCGGGTTGAAGATCGGCCCCCAGGCGCAGGCGTAGGCCCCTTCCCAGGCATTGCCGTCCACGGCGATGGTGTAGTCGTAGAGCGTGCGGCGCACGGTCGCGGCGACATGCGTGCCCGTGGCGTCGAAGGCGGGGTTCCAGCAGTTGACGAAGACGGAATCCCAGGCTTCGCCGTTTGCCGCCACGCTGAAGATGCCTTTCTGGAACGTCTCGATGTCGGCCTGGCCCAGGGACTTGACCTGGACCACGGCGGCCGTGGCCTTGCCGTCCCGGGACAGCGTCACCATGTTGGCGTTCTCGTAGAGCGTCTCCCAGGGCTGGCCGTCCACGGCCAGGCCGTACTCGCCGTCGATCTGGACCGGCGCGGCGATGACGTCGCCCGCTTCGGAGAAAAGCGTGTTCCAGATATAGCCGAACTGGGTTTCCCAGGCCTGGCCGTCCACGGCCATGGTCCATTCCCCGGCCGACTGGACCAGGGCGGTCAGCCTGCCGTCCGGAGAGAAACGGGGATACCAGATCTTGTCGAAGGTTTCTTCCCAGACCTCGCCGTTGACTGCCATGGAAAACTCGGCGTCCGGCATAGCGGCGACCATGGCCACGGTCTCGCCGTCGGGCGAGACGTAAGGTTCCTCCAGCCACTCGTACTCACGCGAGCACTTGCGCAAATCGTCGACGACGACGCGGGCGCCCGGCGTGNNCCCAGGACTGCGCGAAGGACATACCGACCTCCTTGACAGGTGAAAGACGCAGGAGCCGCGCAGTCCCGCGCACGGCCCCGAGCAAACAGACAGACCCCAAAAAAACTCGCACTTGTTAGTCACGAATTTCACGTTTAGTCAAGGGGCCTGTCTTCTTAAGACATTAAGTAATATCGCCATATACGACGTAAAACGGTAGGGTATTCCACCATGACGCGGCCTGAAATCTCCAGCATCTCCGATCGACTTGGTTTGGTATTCACGGGCCTTGTCGCTCTGTTCCTTTGTTTCGCCCCGCCGTCGCAGGCCGCGCCGTCGCGACCCTGGGAGCCGCCGGCGGACCCTGCCGGCACCCCCCTGCCGCGTTCGGCGCGCCT
>DQED01000058.1 GCA_003525525.1 Desulfovibrio sp. | reverse complement strand
GCCTGGCTCGACCCGGCGGCCGCCCCGGTCGTGTCCGTGCTGCCCGAGCGGCTCTACCGCGAAGGCCGGCAGGGCTGGGGATTGCCGTAGGATTTACGGCATGGGATGGCGCTTGCGCTTGAGTCCCTCTTCGATGCCGAAAAAGACCAGTTCCAGCCAGTCCAGGCCGAAGTCGAGCGCGGCTTCCTCGTCGGTCAGGGTGCGCGCCTTGCGCGCTTCGTCGATCTCCACGAGCCGGAAGAGGTCCATCTTGGCGATGAATTCCTGGAAGGCGTCGGGCTGGTACAGCGCGAGCCAGACCATCTGCTCCTGCTTGGCCGTGAGCCTCGCCCCCTTGCCCCGGGCCAGGGACATGAGCATCATGTAGCGGTCGTTGTAGCGGTTGTAGACGGCGAGATCCTGGTCGGCGAGCCAGCCCGCGGCGTCCCAGGACGCAGCCTCCTCGAAGCCCCGGCAATGGGGCTCGCGCACCACGAAAAACTGCTCCACGACCTTTCCGTCCTCGCCCATCCGGCTGGCCCGGCCCAGGGGATAGGTGCGGCAGGCCCCGGGGCGGTGGGGGTAGACCTTGCAGCCCTCGGGCGAGACAAAAGGACAGCGCTTGAGCCGCTCCTCGCGCATCTTGAGCCGCGGCATGGGAAATCCCGAGTCCGGGATCGTGACCCGCAGGGCGAAATGCGTGAGGAAATCCGCCGAGGATATGGAAAGCGTCCGACGCAGGCGCAGCATGTCGTAGGGCGTGAGCATGAGCGTCAGGTCCGAGCAGCAGGCGTTGAAGCAGGGCACCTCGGGATGGCAGGCGAAACGGAAGGACTCTCCGGGCTTGAGCTCCGGCAGGGAGTTGAGGAAGGCGTCGGTGGCGTCGGCCTCGGTTTCGGCCAGGGCGTCGTTTAAATCTTTCATGCGGCAGGCTCCTTGCCCGGGCCTTCTACGTCCCCGCACGCGCCTTGGCAACCGCCGGCCGGGCGGATGCGGCTGTCGTTGTTTCCGTATTCGAAAGCGCATAGTGGGGGGGCGTGTCGGTATCAAAAGAGCTGTTTGTCCCGGCAAAACGCGCTGCTGCGCGCAGCCCCCGGCGCGAAGCCCGCCTTGACAGTGGGGCGAAAAACGGAAATTGACGGGGATCGGTCAGGAGCCGGCGGCGTCCCGACGGAATGGGACGCGCAGAGGGGAGCCGGCTGCCGGCGGTCGCGCGCGGCGTTGCGTCAGGCGCGGCAAACATGCCTGCGGCATGGGCCGGCTATGAGCCGGTCCTCCGCTCGGGGTCAGGATGGAACCGGGTTTTACCCTGCGACTCGACAACCGCCTGCTGGAACTCGACCGCCTCGCCGACGCGGTGGAGACGTTTGGCGAGGCCCACGGCCTCGCCGCCAAGCTGCGCTTCCAGGTGCGACTGGTTCTCGACGAACTGCTGACCAACATCATCACTTACGGTTACGGCGACGACGACACGCACAGCATTGCCGTGGCCATGGGGCAGGAAGGCCGCCGGCTGCGTTTCGTCATCGAAGACGACGCCCGGCCTTTCGATCCGCTGACGGCCGGTGCCCCGGACCTGGGCTCCACGGCGGAGCAGCGTCAGATCGGGGGCCTCGGCATCCATCTGGTGCGCACGATCATGGATCGCGTCGCCTACGAGAGGGTAGGCGGCACGAATCGTCTGATACTCGAGAAGGATATCGATTAACGCAAAAGGGGTGGGGCCATGCAACTCGTGGAGAAGGAGAGCGGCGAAGTCACCGTGCTGGAGCTCGGGGGACGCCTGGACAGCAATACGTCCAAGGTGCTCGAGGACAAGGTCATGGAGATACTGGGGCAGGGGAAGAAAAAGGTTCTTATGGACTTCAAGGACGTGGACTACATCAATTCCACCGGACTGCGCGTGCTGCTTCTCGCCCTGCAGCAACTCAAGAAGACCCAGGGCAAGCTCGTGCTCTCCACCATCAAGGACTACATGAAGGAAGTGTTCGAGATCTCCGGCTATACGGAAATTTTTCCGATCTACGCCACCCAGGAGGAAGCCTTGGGCCATTTCGCCTGAGGCCGCCTTTGACAGCGCCGTAGAGCGAGTCCCTTGTTCCCGGAAGGCGCAGGCGCGGCTTCCGGAGGCGCAAACTCAGGTCGGGGCCGGTCGTCCCCAGGGAGAAGCCGTCGCCATGCATGCTTTTCTTCGCCATCTGCCGCGTGCGCTGGCCGCATGCGCCCTGGCGTTTTACCTTCTCGTTCCCGCACCGGGCGTGCGCGCCGCGGACGGGCCCATGGAATTGGCCGGCATCCGGCTCGGGGCGTCCGTGGACGCGCAGGCCGGAAAGCTGGTCTCGCCCGTCGTCGACCGTTCGCCCCAGCGGCCGTCCATCGGCGTCGTGGCCGTGGCCCCCCTGCCGGGCTACCGCAGCGGCTACGTCGATGTCGGCCTTTGCGCCAAACCCGGGCGGATCGTGCGCATCAAGATGAACTATGCCGACGATTCCCTGGCGTTTTTCAACAAGCTCATGACCGCCCTCAAGCAGCGTTACGGCGAACCCAGGGAATGGCGCGGCAACGCCTTCGGCACGCTGCGCACCTGGAAATGGGGGCTGCGCGGCCCTGGCGGCGAACCGGTGAGCCTGATTCTCATGCACTACGAGGGCGAGGACGGGGCGTTTACCGACGGCAACTCCATCCGCATCGCGGCGACGTCCATGGTGCGCGAGGAGGAGCTGTGCCGTGCGGCCGAGAAAAAGGCCTCGGGCGCGGGCGGTTCCGCCCAGATGGCCGTGGACGCCGAGGCCCTCGGTCTGGACTGGTTCTTGCCCCATTAACGGGGGCGCCTGGGAGAACGCGTGGGGAACTCGCTGCTTGAATCGCGGTTTCTCGACCGCCGGGCCATCTTGTCCGGCCTCATGGGACGCCTTGGCGAACTGACGGCCCGCTGCGGCCGGGCCGACCTGGAAAAGGTCGCGGCGGAGCTCGCCGCCCATGCCCTGGAACCGTTCCTTTTCGTGGTCGTCGGCGAGGTCAAGACCGGCAAGAGCAGCCTGATAAACGCCTTGCTCGGCGCGAACGTGACCGACGTCGCGCCGGACCCCTGCACGGACCGCATCCGCATCATCGGTTTCGGCGACGCGCCCGGCGAGACGCCCGAGGGGCCGTTGCTGACGCGCGTGGCCTTGGGCAACCCCATCCTCGACGGCCTGGCCATCGTCGACACCCCGGGCGTGGACAGCATCATCGACCGGCACCAGGAGATCACCGAGGAGTTCATTCCCCGCGCCGACCTCGTGCTGTTCGTCTTTTCGGCGCTCAATCCTTATTCCCGCTCGGCCTGGGAATTTTTCGACCTCGCTTCCGCGACCTGGCGGCGCAACGTCGCCTTCGCCCTGACCCAGGCGGATCTGGCGAGCGAGGAGCAGATCGCGGTCAATTCCGCCCGCCTGCGCGAACTGGCCGTCGGGAGGGGCGTGGCCGACCCCCGCATTTTCCTCGTTTCCGCAACGAGAAGCCTTGCCGACCCGGAAGCCGGGGGCATCGAGGCCCTGCGCCGCCACATCCGCGCGCTGACCGCCTCGGGCGGGCATTTTGCCGCCAAGCTCGACGCCACCCGCCGCGCGGCCGAACGGGTGCTGGCCGGGCTGTCCGAAACCCTGGAC
>DQED01000193.1 GCA_003525525.1 Desulfovibrio sp. | reverse complement strand
GGCCGCACAGAAGCCGCTCTATGCCAGGGCGGGGGCCGTGTCAAAAGCCGCGCGGCGCGGCCCCGCCCGCCAGGGCCGCAAGGCGCGCAGTTCGCGCTTTGCAACAAAATGGTAAAGCATCGGGGCGCGTTGCCGCTGTCGCCGCCTTTGCCGACCGCTCCGCCACAGGCCGCTGCGCAGGAACGCGGCAAAGGACAATCTTGCTTTGACACGGGGACGATTGCGCGGTATCAGCCCTCATCCGGACCCGCTGTTCCGCCAGACGGAACGGGCGTTGCAAAAACCAGTCCCTCAGGATGGCATTGTGGACAAAAAAGGCAAAATCTCGGACCCTCTCGCCCGCGGACTTGCCATCCTGGAACTGCTCGGCGTCGAGGACACCGGCTACACCCTCAAGGAAATCGCCGCCCGGGTCGGCATGAGCAAGACCTCGGCCCACCGCTACGGCAGCATGCTGTGCGACCAGGGCTACCTGGCCCGCGACCCGCGCTCGGGGCTGTACCGACTGGGCGTGCGCACGCTGTCCCTGGCGCTGGCCATCATCGAACACAACGACCTCGTACGCCTGGTGCAGCCGCTCGTGGACGAGGCGGCCGCGCGCCATGGCGTGCACATCGACGTGGGCATCCTGGCCAACGACGCCATCTACCTGATCTACCGCCGCGATTCGCCGGACACCCGGGCCTACCGCTCCTTCAGCTATTCCTCGGCCCTGCACTATCTGGCGGCCGGCAAGGCGGCCATGGCGTTTCTCGAGCCCGAGGCCCTGCGCGAACTCGTCGGCCGCCTCGACCTCGTGGCCCAGACCGCGCGCACCATCACCGCCCCCGAGGCGCTGCTTGCCGACCTGGAACAGGTGCGGCGGCAAGGGTTCTCCCGCAACAACGAGGAATCGCTGCCCGGGCTCATCGCCATCGGCGCACCGCTTTTTTCGTTGCGCACGAACGCCGTCATCGGGGCCATCAGCTTCGATTCGACCACCGCGACCTATTCCATGCAGGAGTTCGAAGACCGTTTCGCGGGCAATCTCGTGGAACTGGCCAAGAAATTGTCGGCCGTGGTTTCGCTGTGAGCGATCCGGCGAGGGGAACAACACCAACGTGGAGGGACTGTCATGCGTAAACTGCTTTTCATCTGCCTGGCCCTGGTACTGGGCCTGGCCAACGTGGCCTACTGCGCCGACGACACCATCAAGATAGGCGTGTTCCTGCCGCTGACCGGCCAGAACGCCTTCGGCGGCCAGCTCGAGCTCGATGGCGTGCAGATGGCCCACAAGGAGAACCCCACCATCCTCGGCAAGAAGATCGAGCTGTTCGTGGTGGACAACAAGTCCGACAAGGTCGAGGCCGCCAACGCGGTGCAGCGCCTGATCGAGAAGGAAAAAGTCCAGGCCATCATCGGCACCTACGGCTCCTCCCTGGCCATGGCCGGCGGCGAGGTTTCGGAAAAGGCCCACATTCCCCAGGTCGGCACCAGCTGCACCAACCCGCTGGTCACCCAGGGCAAGAAGTACGTCTTCCGCGTCTGCTTCATCGACCCCTACCAGGGCGCCGGCGCGGCCACCTACGCCTACAAGACCCTGGGCCTCAAGAAGGCCGCCATGCTCGTGGACGTCGCCAGCGACTACTCCGTGGGCCTGGCCAAGTATTTCGAGCGCTCCTTCACCAAGCTCGGCGGCAAGATGGTCGGCACCCTCAACTACCAGTCCGGCGACCAGGACTTCACCGCCCAGCTGACCAAGATCATTTCCGAGAAGCCCGACGTCCTTTTTATCCCCTCCTACTTCGCCGAGGGCGCCATCATCATGAAGCAGGCCGCGGAACTCGGCGCGACCTTCAAGATCATGGGCGGCGACGCCATGGACAACCCCAAGATCACCGACATCGGCGGCAAGGCGGTCGAGGGCTTCACCCACACCACCTTCCCCTATGACCCGTCCATGAAGAACATGAGCGCCATGGCCAAGAAGTTCACCGACGGCTGGCGCACCATGTACCCGGGCAAGGAGCCCAACGTGAACTCGGCCCTGGGCTACGACGCCTACATGATCATCCTCGACGCCATCAAGCGCGCCGGCAAGGCCGATCCCGAAGCCATCACCAAGGCCCTGGCCGAGACCAAGGCCTTCGAGGGCGTCACCGGCAAGACCGCCATCAACGCCACCCACGACGCCGAAAAGCCCGTGGGCCTGGTCGTGATCAAGGACGGCAAGAAGCTCTACGAGGGCGAGATCGTCCCCGAACTCTAAACCGTTCGCCAAGCCCCGCCGCGCGGCCGGATGTTCGTCCGGCCGCGCGGCGCGCAAGGAGCGGCGCTCCCGGATGCCAACCCGCGACAAGGACTTCCCATGAACCTGGCCACCTTTATCCAGAATATCCTAAACAGCCTCACGCTCGGCAGCCTCTATGCCCTGGTGGCCATCGGCTACACCATGGTCTACGGCATCCTGCGCCTGATCAACTTCGCGCACAGCGAAATTTTCATGCTCGGGGCCTACTTCGTCTTCTGGGGCATCACCCTCGTCCACCTGCCCTGGCCCGTGGCCATGGTGCTCGCCATCCTCGTCACCGCAAGCCTCGGCGTGCTGGTGGACCAGGTGGCCTACAGGCCCCTGCGCGACGCCCCGCGCATCTCGGCGCTGATCAGTTCCATCGGCGTCTCCTTTTTCCTGCAAAACGTGGCCATCGTCTTTTTCCAGGCCATCCCCCGCGAGGTCTACCGGCCGCAGTGGCTGGAAGACCCCATTCTCTTCCACGGGGTGCGCGTGCTGCCGCTGACGCTCTTCGTGCCCCTGCTCTCCCTCGTTCTCATGCTGCTGCTCATCTACATCGTCTACCGCACCAAGACCGGGCTTGGCATGCGGGCCATCAGCAAGGACATCGAGACGAGCTACCTGATGGGCGTGCCCGTCAACCGCGTCATCGCCATCACCTTCGGCATCGGCTCGGCCCTGGCCGCGGCCAGCGGCATCATGTGGGCGCTGCGCTATCCGCAGCTCCAGCCCATCATGGGCACCATCCCCGGATTCAAGGCCTTCATCGCCGCCGTGTTCGGCGGCATCGGCTCCATCCAGGGCGCGGTCATCGGCGGCCTCACCCTGGGGTTCATCGAAATCATGACCGTGGCCTTCTTCCCGGATCTGGCCGGTTATCGGGACGCCTTCGCCTTCGTGCTGCTCATCCTCGTCCTGATGGTCAAACCGACCGGACTGCTCGGCGAACGACCGGAGGATAAAGTCTGATGCGACGCGGCCGCACCATCCTGCTCAACGTCCTGGCCATCGGGATCCTCGGCCTGCTGCTTTCCCTGGCCGAGGCCTATTGCAACGGCTATCAGACCCAGATCCTGAACCTGATCGCCATCAACATCATCCTGGCCCTGTCCCTGAACCTCATCTACGGCTTCACCGGGCTCTTCAGCCTGGGGCACGCCGGGTTCATGGCCATCGGGGCCTACGTCTGCTCCATCCTCATCATGACGCCGGACCAGAAGGACATGCTCTTCCTGCTCCAGCCGGCCTACGACTGGGTGCAAAACGCCCAGGCCCCGTTTTTCGCGGCCGTGCTGGCCGGCGGCGCGGTGGCGGCGATCTTCGGGGCCATCGTCGGCATTCCGCTCCTGCGCCTGGGTGACGACTACCTCGGCATCGCCACGCTGGGGTTCGCCGAGATCATCCGGGTCGTTGCCAACAACATCCCGCGCCTGACCAACGGGGCGCTCGGGTTCAAGGGCATCCCGGCCTACGCCGACCTGTGGTGGAACTTCGGCTGGGCCCTCGTCACCCTCTACGTCATCGTACGCCTGCTCCAGAGCAACACCGGCAATGTCCTCAAGGCCATCCGCGACAACGAAATCGCGGCCAAGGCCATGGGCGTCGACGTGTTCCGCTACAAGCTGCTCTCCTTCACCGTGGGCTCGTTCTTCGCGGGCATCGGCGGCGCGCTGCTGGCAAGCCTGCTCACGACCATCGACCCCAAGATGTTCCTGTTCACGCTGACCTTCAACGTGCTCATGATCGTGGTCGCCGGGGGCCTTGGCTCGCTCACCGGCTCGGTGCTGGCCGGAATCGGCATCACCGTGCTGCTCGAATGGCTGCGCGTCGTGGAAAACCCGGTGAACCTCCTGGGCTTTTCCCTGCCGGGCATCCCGGGCATGCGCATGGTGGTCTTTTCCCTGGCGCTCATCGTCATCATCCTCTTTCGCCGCGAAGGGCTCATGGGCATGCGCGAGCTGACCTGGCGCTCCCTGGCCGGCGTCTTTTCCCGGGAGAAGGCCTGATGCAACCCACGCCACAAGACGTGATCCTCGAAACCCGCGACCTGAACATGCGCTTCGGCGGCCTGCTCGCCGTGTCCGACTTCTCGGCCGTCTTCCCCCGGGGCAGCATCACGGGGCTGATCGGCCCGAACGGCGCGGGCAAGACCACCTGCTTCAACATGATCACGGGCTTTTACAAGCCGACTTCCGGGCAGGTCGTCTTCCATGGCGAGGAAGTGCAGGGCCGGCCGCCCCATGCGCTCTGCCGCGCCGGCATCGCCCGCACCTTCCAGAACATTCGCCTGTTCAACAACGAGACGGTGCTCGAAAACGTCATGATCGGCCGCCACCTGCGCCAGAAGACCAACTGGCTGCAAACGCTCGTCTTCACGCCGGCCTCCCGGCGCGAGGAAAAGGAAATCCGCGCCCGCTGCATGGAGCTCCTCGACGTGGTCGGCCTGGCGGACCTGGCCGGGGAAAAAGCCGCCAGCCTCCCCTACGGCGCGCAACGCCGCCTGGAGATCGCCCGCGCCCTGGCCACGGAACCGTCGTTCCTGCTCCTCGACGAGCCCGCCGCCGGCATGAACCCGCAGGAATCCGAAGACCTCATGGGCTTCGTGCGCACCATCCGCGAAGCCTTCGGCCTCACCATCCTGCTCATCGAACACGACATGAAGGTGGTCATGGGCGTCTGCGAACACCTCTGGGTCCTGGACTACGGCCAGACCATCGCCTCCGGCCCGCCCGAGGCCATCCGGTCCGACCCCAAGGTCATCACCGCCTACCTCGGCGAGGAGCAGCCCCATGCTTGAAATCCGCGACCTCCACGTCGCCTACGGCGGCATCCAGGCCGTCAAGGGCATCTCCATCGACGTCCCGACCGGCCGGATCGTCACCCTCATCGGGGCCAACGGCGCGGGCAAGACCAGCACCCTGCGCGCCATCTCCGGCCTATGCAAAAACCGCAAGGGCTCCATCTCCTGGAACGGCAAGGACCTAACCGGCAGCGACCCCGTCGCCATCGTCAAGGCCGGCATCGTCATGTCCCCCGAAGGCCGGCGCATCTTCCCGCACCTGACCGTCCTCGAAAACCTCCAGCTCGGGGCCTACAGCCGCAGCGACAAGGACGGCATCGCCAGCGACATGACCTGGGTCTTCGACCTGTTCCCGCGCTTAAGCGAACGCCGCGCCCAGAAAGGCGGCACCCTCTCCGGCGGCGAACAGCAGATGCTCGCCGTGGGCCGCGCGCTCATGAGCAAACCCGCCCTGGTCATGCTCGACGAGCCGAGCCTCGGACTTGCGCCGCTGCTCGTGCGCGAAGTCTTCGACATCATCCGGGAGATCAACGACAAGGGCATGACCGTGCTGCTCGTCGAACAAAACGCCCACGCCGCCCTCAAAATCGCCCACAAGGCCTACGTCCTCGAAACCGGACGCGTCACCCTCTCCGGCACCGGCGAGGAACTCATCGCCGACGAACGCGTCCGCGCGGCGTACTTGGGTGGATAGGAGAGGAGAGGGGAGAGAGAAGAGGAAGATGCCTCCGGCGGCCAGGAGGGGATGATCCCCTCCTGGACCTCCCCGACGGGGGATCGGCAAGCGGGTGGAGGTTTGGTCGTTGGCGGTGCGTCGGGCATGTATTTGCGGAATTTCGGGCAACCCGCAGGCCGCAAAGCCGGCCAGCACGTTGCCCGAAATTCCGCGAACACGGGCGCCAGCGGCGAAGCGCCGCATTTGAAGATAATTATCTATCCAGGAAATCCCTTCTGGGGTTGCGCGATGGGCTGGCTTTGCAGCCCCGCCCATCGCGCAACCCCCATCAAGGGGGTCCGGGGGGGATTATCCCCCCCGGCCACCGGAGGCATCTTCCCTATGCAATTAGCGATATTCACCATGGGCGGGACCATCGACAAGGTCTACTTCGACGACCTGTCCGACTACACCGTGGGCGAGGCGCAGGTCCGTCCGATCCTGGACGGGGCCAACGTGGACATGGAGTACGAAGTCCTCGAGGTGGCGCGCAAGGACAGCCTGTACGTCACCGACGAGGAGCGCAAAACGCTGCACGACCGCATCGTCGCCGATCCCAGGCGGCATGTGCTGGTCACCCACGGCACGGACACCATGACCGAGACGGCCAAGGTTCTCGCCGACATCCCGGACAAGGTCATCGTCCTGACCGGGGCCATGGCCCCGGCCCGTTTCGCCGCCACGGACGCGGTCTTCAACGTGGGCTGCGCCGTGGGCGCGGTCCAGTGCCTGCCGCCCGGGGTCTACATCGCCATGAACGGCCGGGTGTTTCCGGCCGGGACCGTGCGCAAGAACCGTGAAAAAGGCCGTTTCGAGCCCCTGTCCTGATTATTCCCCAAGAGGCATGTCCATGATCGAAATCGAAGATGTCCGTGCCGCCGCCGCGCGGCTGACGCCCCGCCTGCGCCTCACGCCGTTTCTGCAATCCCACGTGCTTTCCGAGATGACCGGCGCGCAGGTCATGGTCAAGTTCGAGAACCACCAGTTCACGGCCTCGTTCAAGGAACGCGGCGCGCTCAACAAGCTGCTGACCCTAAGCGACGCGCAGCGCGCCCGGGGCGTATGCGCCATGTCCGCCGGCAACCATGCCCAGGGCGTGGCCTACCACGCCAAGCTGCTCGGCGTGCCGGCCACCATCGTCATGCCGGCGGGCACGCCCACGGTGAAGGTGGAGCACACCCGGGCCCACGGGGCCACGGTGGTCCTGGCCGGGGAGACCCTGGCCGAGGCCAACGCCGAAGCCCTGCGCATCACCGAGGAACGCGGGCTGGTCTTCATCCACCCCTTCGACGACCCCGACGTCATGGCCGGCCAGGGTACGGTGGCCCTGGAGATGCTCGACGCCGTGCCGGACCTCGACGCCATCGTCGTGCCCATCGGCGGCGGCGGACTCATTTCCGGCGTGGCCACGGCGGCCAAGGGCGTGAACCCCGGCATCGAGGTCGTGGGCGTCCAGGCGGCCTGCTATCCGTCCATGCTCTGCGCCCTGCGCGGCGAGCCCCTCCAGGGCGGCGGCAACACCATCGCCGAGGGCATCGCGGTCAAGTATCCCGGCAAGCTCACCACCGAAGTGATCCGCGCCCGTGTGGACGAGGTGCTGCTCGTCGAGGAATCCCAGCTCGAAGCGGCCGTGGCCCTGTACCTGTTCGTGGAAAAGACCGTGGCCGAGGGAGCCGGGGCCGCGCCCCTGGCCGCGCTGCTCGCCCGGCCCGGGAAGTTCCGGGGCCGCAAGGTCGGGCTCATCTTAAGCGGCGGCAACATCGACCCGCGCCTCCTCGCCCAGGTCATCACCCGCCAGCTCATCCGCGAGGGCCGCATCGTCACCCTGCGCATTCCGCTCAACGACCGCCCGGGCGGCCTGGCCAAGGTGACGGCGGTGCTGCGCGATTTCGGGGCCAACATCATCGAGATCCAGCACCACCGCACGCTGCTCGCCCTGCCGGCCAAGGAGGCCAGCATCGAGATCACCTTCGAGACCCGCGAACGCGAACACGCCCACACCATCGTGGACGCCCTGCGCGCCGCCGGTTTCCTGCCGGTCATCGTCTAAACGGCCCCACAGAATGTTCGACCGACGGCGGCATCGGCGCACTTGCGCCTGTGCCGCCGTTCGTTTTTCCCGAACGCCCCGTTCGAAGCAATTCGTTTGTTATTGCGCCATTAATCGCGCTAGGGTCGCTGCAAGACGGCAACGGCGGCGCATACCGTTTCGCGTCGCCAAACACCCTGCGAGGCACGCCATGAACGAACGTCTTGCAACGCTCTCCCGCGAGCGCAAAATCGCCCACAAACGCCTGCTCGACCTGCATTCGCCCGTGTACGCGGCCTTTTGCGACATGGAGCGCGCCGCGTACGGCGACGGGGCCCTGGCCAAGAGGGAAAAGGAGCTCATCGCCGTGGGCATTTCCGTGGTCATCGACTGCCAGTCCTGCATGCAGTGGCACATCGAGCAGGCGGCCGCGTCCGGGGCCGGCGTGCGCCAGGTGCTCGAGGCGGTGGAGGTCGGCATCGAGATGGGCGGCGGCCCGGCCACGGTGTCGGCGCGGTTCGCCCTGGAGGTCATGGAAGACGTCTTCGGCGCGGATGCCCTGCGCGAGGCGGGCCGGGAGGCCGGCGCGTGAGGCAGGGCGGCAGGGCGAAAATGCCGTAAAAAAGGCCAGTGACCGACATTTTGTAATACACGTGAGAGTAGATCGTGCAGTCAAAAACACTATCAGCCTGGAATTGAAGATGAAATAATTGCAACTGTCCGGTTGTCTCCCCTTTTCGGCCCGGCGTATCCTCACGACTTGTGCGCCGCAGCCGCAATTATGGGGACAACCGGACCGCCTGGCCCGGCCTACGACGGACGGCGCGGAATTGTGAAACGCCCTACGCCAGAAGGAGGCCGGCCATGCGCTTTCGTTTCCTCACCCGTTCCAGGCTGCTCCCGGCCCTCGTATTGGCCCTGGCCTGCTGCGTCTTCGGGCAGGCGCGCGCCGCGACGTTCACGGACGCCCTCGGCGCGGCCGTCGCCGTGCCCGATGCGCCCAAACGCGTGTACGCCCTGTCCCCGCCGGATGCGCTCCTCGTCTTCGCCATCGATCCCTGCCGGCTGGTCGGCTGGAATATGCCCCAGACGCCCGCGACCAAGCAGTGGTATCCGCCCTGCGCCCGCGACCTGCCGGTGCTTGGCGGCTTTTTCGGCCAGGGCGTGACGCCCAACAAGGAAGCCCTGCTCAAGGCCGCGCCGGACCTCGTCGTAAGCGGCACCATGGCCCGCTCCAACAGGGAGTTCGACAGCTTCTTCACCAGCCTCGGCATTCCGGTCGTGCACATCGACAGCGGCACGGTGTCCGACTATCCCATGGCCCTGCGCCAGCTCGGGACGCTCCTTGGCGACAAGGAACGCGGCGAGAAGCTCGCCGCCTACGCCGACGAGACCCTGGAGGCGATCCGCAAAGGCGTGGCCTCCATCCCCGAGGCCAGGCGCGTGCGCGTCTACTACGCCGAAGGCGAGGACGGCCTCGCCACCGACGGCCAGGGCTCGTTCCACACCCAGGTGCTGGAGATGGCCGGCGGGCAAAACGTGCACAAGACCCCGCAGACCCAGCGCTACGGCATGGACAAGGTCACCATGGAAACGGTGATCGGCTACGCGCCGCAAGTAATCCTGGCGCAAACGCCCAAGGTCCGCGCCGCCATCCTCGGCTCGCCCGCCTGGAAGGTCATCCCCGCGGTGCGCGACGGCAAGGTGCTCGGCCTGCCCGACACGCCCATCAACTGGTTCGACCGGCCGCCGTCGTTCATGCGCCTGCTCGCGCTCAAGTGGATGGCCCACGCCCTGTACCCGGACGTCTTTCCCTACGACATGGTCAGGGAGACGCAGGCCTTCTTCAAGCTCTTCTGGAACAA
>DQED01000177.1:781-4940 GCA_003525525.1 Desulfovibrio sp. | reverse complement strand
GCGCCGATGGCGCAGCCGCCGGGGAGCGCCACGCGGGCGTGGCCGGTGCGGGCGAGCAGGGGGCCGAGCACCAGCACCGAGGCGCGCATGGTGCGCACGAGGTCGTAGGGGGCTTCGGGATTCAGCGCCTTGCTCGGCTCCAGGGTCACGACGTTGTCCGTGAACGTGGACGGGCAGCCGAGGATGTCGAGGAGTTTGAGCGTGGTCTGGATGTCGCGCAGGCGCGGCACGTTGTCGATGACGGTCGGTTCGGTCAGAAGCGGCGCGGCGAGCAGGATGGGCAGGGCGGCGTTTTTTGAGCCGCTGATGCGCACGACGCCGTTGAGGGGCTTTCCGCCCCGGATGAGCAGCTTGTCCATGGAGAATCCTTGGGCAGCCTTGCCGGGTCGGGCAAGGCGGATTTCGCCGGAAGGGCGTTGCGGACGATACCGCGGGGGCGTGCTTTGGGCAAGCGGGACAAAAAAATGTTGACGGGCCGGGCCGGGCGGTCTAAAGCATTCGTTCTCCAGTGGTGACTGTAGCTCAGTTGGTAGAGTCCCAGGTTGTGGCCCTGGTTGCCGTGGGTTCGAGTCCCATCAGTCACCCCACGAAATTTCCTTGCAAAAGGCCCGGTTAACAGCCGGGCCTTTTTGTTTTTGTCGCCGCACGCCGACGCAGGTCGCGCCAACGGGTGGAAATATCTCCTTTGTTGACACCAACCCTCGGAAAACGTAGAGAATGAAACAAGGCTCCTGTCAGGATATTTCCCAACGCCGAGGTAGGTAAATGGCAAAAAAACTCTCCTTCGCCTGCGCCCTCCTGACGCTTGTCTGCGCCGCGGCCTTGCTGTCCGGATGCAGCGAGCTGGTTCTGCTGAGCCCCAAAGGCCCTGTCGGCGAAGCGGAGCGTTTTCTCATCCTGGCAGCCTTCGTCCTCATGCTGCTCGTCGTCGTGCCGGTCATCATCATGTCCGTCTGGTTTCCCCTCAAGTACCGCGCTTCCAACACCAGGGCCGCGTACGAGCCCGAGTGGAGCCATTCGAACAAGATCGAAGCCGTGATGTGGTGCATCCCCCTCGTGATCGTCCTGGCGCTGTCCGTCCTGGTCTGGCGCTACACGCACCGCCTCGACCCCTACAAGCCCATCGATCCGGCCGCCGAGCAGTTCCGGGTGGACGTGGTCAGCCTCGACTGGAAATGGCTGTTCATCTACCCGAAACAGGGCATCGCCGTGGTCAACGAGCTGGTGTTCCCGGCACAGACGCCGCTCAGTTTCCAGCTCACCTCCGACACGGTCATGACCTCCTTTTTCATCCCCCAGCTCGGCAGCCAGATCTATGCCATGGCCGGCATGCGCACGCGCCTGCACCTGCTCGCCGACACGCCCGGCGTCTACGCCGGCCAGAACCAGCAGTTCAGCGGCGCGGGCTACCCGACCATGTCCTTCGCCGCCAAGGCCGTGACCCCGGAGGCGTTCGACGCCTGGGTGGCGCAGGTGAAACGCTCGCCCCAGACCCTCGACGCCGCCCGGTTCGAGGCGCTGCGCAAACCGAGCAGCGGCGACCCCGTGACCTATTTTTCCTCGGTTTCGCCCGACATGTTCGAATACATCCTCAATCTCTACAGTCCCCTGGACAAGGTCCCCGGCGGCGGGCACGGCCAGGGCCACGCCATGCACGGCCAGCAGTAAGGCGACACGGAGGAGCGACGCGATGTTTGGAAAACTGAGCCTTTCCGCGATTCCCTACCATGATCCCATCGTCATGGGCGCGGTGGTCGGGTCCGTGCTGGCGGCCCTCGCCGTGCTCGGGCTCATCACCTATTTCCGCCAATGGCCCACGCTGTGGCGGGAGTGGCTCACCACCGTGGACCACAAGAAGATCGGGATCATGTACATCCTCCTCGCGCTGGTCATGCTGCTGCGCGGCTTTTCCGACGCGCTCATGATGCGCGCCCAGCAGGCCATGGCCGTGGGCGCGTCCCAGGGCTTCCTGCCGCCGGACCACTTCAACCAGGTGTTCAGCGCCCACGGCACGATCATGATCCTTTTCATGGCCATGCCGTTTCTCTCGGGCCTCGTGAACATCGTCGTGCCGCAGCAGATCGGGGCCCGCGACGTGGCCTTTCCGTTTCTCAACGCCGTGAGCCTCTGGCTGACCGTGGCCGGGGCCCTGCTCGTCATGGTCTCCCTTGGCGTCGGTGAATTCTCCAAGGCCGGCTGGTCCGGCTATGCGCCCCTGACCGAACTGCAATACAGCCCGGACACGGGCGTGGACTACTGGATCTGGTCGCTGCAGATCACGGGCCTCGGGACATTACTCAGCGGCATCAACTTCCTCGTCACGGTGCTCACCATGCGCGCGCCGGGCATGACGCTCATGCGCATGCCGCTTTTCACCTGGACCTCGGTCTTCACCAACGTGCTCATCATCTTTTCCTTCCCGGTGCTGACCGTGGCCCTGGCGCTCGTCTCCATGGACCGCTATCTCGGCATGCACTTTTTCTCCAACGACTTCGGCGGCAACATGATGCTGTACGCCAACCTGTTCTGGACCTGGGGCCATCCCGAGGTCTACATCGTCATCCTGCCGGCCTTCGGCGTCTTTTCCGAAGTGGTGAGCACCTTTTCCCGCAAGCGCCTGTTCGGCTACCCGTCCCTGGTCTACGCCACGGCGGCCATCATGTTCCTGTCCTTCGCCGTCTGGGTGCACCACTTCTTCACCATGGGCGCGAGCGCCGGCGTCAACATCGCGTTCGGCATCTCCACCATGCTCATCGCCATCCCCACGGGCGTCAAGGTCTTCAACTGGCTGCTCACCATGTACAGGGGCCGGGTCACGATCACCACGCCCATGCTCTGGACCCTCGGTTTCCTGACCACCTTCGTCCTCGGCGGCCTGGCCGGCGTGCTGCTCGCGATGCCGCCCGCGGACTACGTGCTGCACAACAGCCTNNATCGCCCACTTCCACAACATGCTCGTGCCGGGCACGCTTTTCGGCTTCCTCGCCGGCTACGCCTACTGGTTTCCCAAGGCCGTCGGCTTCCGCCTGGACGAGACCTGGGGCAAGCTCTCCTTCTGGTGCTGGCTCGTGGGCTTCTACCTCGCCTTCGTGCCGCTCTACATCCTGGGCTTCATGGGCATGCCGCGCCGCATGCAGCACTACGACAACCCGGCCTGGCAGCCGTACCTCATCGTCGCGGCGCTCGGCACGCTGCTCGTGGCCGCGGGCATCGGCTGCATGCTGCTCCAGCTGTTCGTGAGTTTTAAAAACCGCAAGGCCTTGCGCGACGCGACCGGCGATCCCTGGGACGGCCGCACCCTGGAGTGGGCCACGGCCTCGCCGCCGGCGCCCTACAACTTCGCCGTGATTCCCACCGTGCACGGCCTCGACGCCTTTTGGGACATGAAGCGAAGCGGGGAGGCCTACAAGCGGCCCGAGGCCTACCAGGACATCGAGATGCCGAAAAACTGCGCCCACGGTTTCCTGCTCGGCATCCTGGCCTTCCTCTTCGGCTTCGCCATGATCTGGCACATCTGGTGGCTGGCCGGGGCGGGCTTTCTGGGGCTCCTCTTCGTGGTCGTCGCCCGCTCCATGGACGACGACACCACGGAGATCATCCCCGCGGCCGAGGTGGCGCGCATCGAGGACCTGCGCTTTGCGCAGATGGCCGCCGCCGGCCGTTCCTGAGGCTTGACGACACGAATCTTGACGCGAACGCATCGCTGGAGGTGAACGCCATGGCGGCGACTGCCGTACATTCCGGTCCGACCGTTGCCGGGCATCCCGGACACCACGACATGGAGGCCATCCGGTCGCTCGGGTTCTGGATGTACCTGATGAGCGACCTGATCATTTTCGCGGCGCTGTTCGCGACGTATGTGGTGCTGTCGCACAATTTCGCCGGCGGCCCCACGGGGAAGGAGCTGTTCGACCTCTCCTTCGTGCTGATCGAAACCCTGCTGCTTCTGTGCAGCAGCGCGGCCTACGGGCTCGCCATGACGGCCACGCACGCCGGCGACGCGCGCCGGGTGCTCTTGGGCCTCGGGCTCACCTTCCTGCTCGGGCTCGGCTTTTTGTCCATGGAGGTCCACGAGTTCGCCAAATTCATCCACGAAGGGGCCGGGCCGCAGCGCAGCGCCTTCCTTTCCGCCTTCTTCACCCTGGTCGGCACGCACGGC
>DQED01000177.1:0-706 GCA_003525525.1 Desulfovibrio sp. | reverse complement strand
GCATGTTCTGGCACTTTCTCGACGTCGTCTGGATCGGCGTCTTTTCCGTGGTCTACCTCATGGGGGTGCTGCAATGAGCGCGCAACCGGACGGCGGCCGGGCCGGGACCGGGCTGGCCCGCGCCTATTACATCGGCTTTTCCCTGTCGCTCGTGCTCACGATCGTGCCTTTCATCGCGGTCATGACCGGCGCGCTCTCCCACGGGGCCGCGGTTTTCTGCGTTTTCGCCGCCGCGACCCTGCAGATGCTCGTGCAGCTGCGCTTCTTCCTGCACGTGGACGGATCGCGGGCCATGCACTGGCAGTTCATGTCCCTGCTTTTCACCGTCTTCATCATCTTCCTCTTCGTCGGGGGATCGATCTGGATCATGCACAGCCTGCATTACCGGATGTGAGACCGCCTGTCGTGCCGCGGCCGTATCTGCTTCTCGTCAAGCCCCGGCTCGTCTGCGCCAACCTGGTCGCGGCGTGCGGCGGCTTTTTTCTCGCCGGCGGCGGCGGGGCGGGGCTTTTTTTCGTGGCAATGGCCGGAATCGCGCTGGTCGTGGCTTCGGGTTGCGTGTGCAACAACTGCATCGACCGCGACATCGACCGGGAAATGGCGCGCACGCGGGAAAGGCCGTTGCCGGCGGGCGCGGTCTCGCCGGCGGCGGCCTGGGCGTACGGCGCGCTTCTCGGCCTCGCGGGCGGCCTCGTGCTGCTGCTTG
>DQED01000181.1 GCA_003525525.1 Desulfovibrio sp. | reverse complement strand
CGCCGCGCGCGTGGCCGGAACGTTGCCCGCTCTCGGCGGCTGGTTTTCCGGCGCGCCGGGCCGGCTCTATTTCGGCGGCTTCGCGTTGTCCCTGATCCTGGCCGCCGTGCTGCGCGGGGCGATGCTGGCCCGGGCCTCGGAATTTCTGGTCCAGGCAGGACTCTACTGTTTTCTGGCCGGCCTCTATCTCCAAGCCGTCCCAGGCCGGGACGCATCCCAGGCGGCCTCCCGCGCCGATACCCGCCCGTAAGGACGTGCACGCGTGAAACGCTTTCTCAGGCAGAACATCGTCATCCTCTTCCTGCTCAACTCCGGCAACCTGTTCAACTACCTGTTCCAGCTGGTGGTGGGCCGCAACATGAGCCCGGCCGATTTCGGCGGCTTCAACGCGCTCAATTCCACCATGGTCATCTTCGCCGCGCCGCTGGCCATCGTGCCCCTGGTCATGGCCCGGTTCACGGCGCGCTTCGCCATCGCCGACATGGGCCTCGTGCGTTCGCTGCTGTCCCGGGCCGGACTTTGCGCCACGCTGCTGGCCGTCGTGGCCTACGGCATCGGCGCGGCCTGCCTGCCGCTGCTCCAGTCGTTCCTGCATATCGACGCGGCCACGCCCGTGCTGCTCATGCTAGGGGTCATGGCCGGCTCGTTCGTGCTGCCCGTGCCCTGGGGCATGTTGCAGGGCTTGCAGCGCTTCACGGGCTACGGCGTCGCCGGCGCGTCCAACGCGCTCTTTCGCCTGCTCGGCGCGCTCCTTTTCGTCATGACGCTGTCGTGGGGCATCAACGGCGCGCTGCTCTCGAGCCTTGCCGGCATCGTCGCGGCCATCGCGGTCAACTGCGTCTTCTTGCGCGACGTCTTCCCCCTGCGCGGCTCGCCCCTGCCCAAGGGGCTGCTCAAGGAAGTGGGCACGTACTCCGTGGGCATGCTCGTCTCCTCGGTCATCGTCATGATCCTCGGCAACCTCGACCTCGTGCTCGTGCGCCACTACTGCGACGCCGAGGGCGCGGGGCTCTACGCCACGGCCGCGATCCTCGGGCGCATCGCCTTCTACCTGCCCTCGGTGCTCATGAGCGTGCTTTTCACCGAGGCGGCCACGGCCAAGGAGTCCGGACGCAACGACCTGTCGTCGTTGTGGATGTCCATGGGCCTCACGGCGCTTCTGGGCGGCGGCTTCGCGCTGTTCTGCCTTGTCGCGTCCTCGTTTGTGGTCAAGATCCTCTTCGGCGCGAGCTACACCGCGGCCGGGCCGCTGCTGACGGTCATCAGCGCGGCCATGGCCCTGCTCGCCGTGGCCAACATCCTCTTCGTCTATTTCCAGGCCCGCTCCGAATTCGGCTTCGTCTGGTTCCAGGTGGCCGGGGTGGGACTTTTCCTGGGGCTCGTCGCGGTCTACCACGACACCCCCATGACCGTGGCCTGGCTGCTTTTTTCCGGCATCGCCGTCATGCTCCTGGGCTCGCTCGGCTGGCTGCTGCTGCGCGTGCGCGCCCGCAATGAAAACAAGGAAGTCTCCCATGCAGGTTGAGTTCTACCGCCACAGCCTCGACGACAAGGACGTGGACAACGTCCTGTCCGTGCTGCGTTCCGTTTTCCTGACCTCCGGTCCCGTGGGGGCGAAGTTCGAAGCCAAGTTCGCCGCCTACACCGGACTGCCCCACGTGGTGGCGCTGTCCTCGTGCTCCGGAGCCATGCACCTGGCGCTGCTCGCCCTTGACCTCAAACCCGGGGACGAGGTCATCACCACGCCCATGACCTTCATCGCCACCTCCACGGTCATCATGCACTGCGGGGCGAAGCCCGTGTACGTGGACGTGGAGCCGGACACGGGCCTGCTCGACGCCTCGAAGGTCGCCGCGGCGATCACGCCGCGCACCCGGGGCATCCTGCCCGTGCACCTCTACGGGGCCATGTGCGACATGCGCGCCCTGGCCGCCGTCGCCAAGGAACACGGGCTTTTCATCGTGGAGGACTGCGCCCACGCCATCGAGTGTTCGCGCGACGGCGTGCGCCCGGGCGAGCTTTCCGCCGCGGCCTGCTACAGCTTCTACGCCACGAAAAACCTCACCTGCGGCGAGGGCGGGGCCATCGCCTGGCACGACGCGGACAAGGCCGCGCTGTCGCGCCAGCTGGCCAACCACGGCATGAGCAAGAACGCCTCGGGCCGCTACCACGGCAAGTACGAGCACTGGGACATGGTGGCCGAGGGCTGGAAGTACAACCTCGACGACATCCGCGCGGCGCTGCTCGTGGACCAGCTCGACCGCCTGGACGGCCTGCACGCCCGCCGCCGGGAGATCGTGGCGCGCTACGACGCCGGATTCGCCGGCGCGCCGGGCATCGTGCGGCCGCGCGCGCCGGGCGTTTCCGCCCACCACCTCTACACCTTGTGGGTCGATCCCGAGCGCCGCGACGCCATCCTGCACACGCTCAAGGGCCGGGGCGTGGCCGTTGCCGTCAACTACCGCGCCATCCACACGCTTACGTTCCTGCGCGACGCCCTGGGCCACGCGCCCGAAGACTTCCCCGAGGCCGACCGCATCGGGCGCTCGACCATCACCCTGCCCCTGTACCCCAAGCTCACGGACGAACAGATCGATTACGTTGTCGAAACCGTGCGCGACGTGGCCAGATAACGCGTTCCCGGAGGCACCATGCACGGCAGCACGTTCGGCGACCTTTTCCGGCTCACCACCTACGGCGAGTCCCACGGACCGGCCCTTGGCGGGGTCATCGACGGCTGCCCGCCGGG
>DQED01000059.1 GCA_003525525.1 Desulfovibrio sp. | reverse complement strand
TGGTCGCCGATGCGCTCGATGTCCCCCACCGTGCGCATGCAGCCGAGGATGTAGCGCAGGTCCCGGGCCACCGGCTGGTACAGGGCGAGCAGGCGCAGGATCTCGGCGTCCAGGGTGCATTCCAGGGCGTCGATCGCCGCGTCCGAGGCGATCACCGCGCGGGCCGGCTCGGGGTCGCGCTCAAAGACCGTGCGCAGGGATTTCTCCACGCCGGCCTGGGCCATGTGAAAGGCCGTCAGCACATCCGTCTTGAGCTTTTCCAGATCCGCCTCGATGATCCTTTCCACGCCGCTCCTCCGCTCACGCTTGGTGCGTCTGCTATGACTTTTAAGCGTATCCAACGGCCACACATCTGGCAAGAGTTCCTCCAAATTGTCACAAAGCGCGACAGTCGGGAACGACGCGGCCGGCGGGGACGGTATCCCGGGTGAAACCAACGTACTTTTCCGTGTCTGCTTGCAATTTCGACCGTTACGGCGAAAATCACCAAAACGGCAGGGCGGCGTCCGCGCGGACGCCGCCCGTTTTCTCCCTCGCCAAAAGGATACCCCATGTCGCGTCTTTCCGCCGGTTCGCCGGCCATGGTGCTCGTCACCGTCTGCATCGCCCAGTTCATGGCCCCGTTCATGCTCACGTCGGTGGGCGTGGCCCTGCCCTCGCTCGGCCGGGAGCTCGGGGCCACGGCCATGCAGCTCGGGCTCATCGAACAACTCTACGTCGTGTCCCTGGCCATGGGCATGCTCGCCTTCGGCCGCTGGGGCGACATCGTGGGCCAACGCCGGGTGCTGTTGCCCGGGCTGGCCGTATTCACGGTCCTCACGTGTTCCCTGGGATTCACCACGTCCGTGCACATGGTGCTGCTCCAGCGCTTTTTCCAGGGACTCGGCGCGTGCATGATGCTGTCCGGGTCGTTGGCGCTGGTGGCCGCGGCCTATCCGCCGGAACTGCGCGGCCGCAAGATCGGCATCGTCTCGGCATTCACCTATGCCGGCCTTTCCGTGGGCCCGGTGCTCGGCGGCTACGTGACGGGCCATTTCGGCTGGCGCTACGTGTTTCTCATGTCCGCGCCGCTCGGCATCGCGGCCACGGCCATGTGCCTGTTCGGCATGCGCGAGGCCCCGAAAAACGCCTCGGGCGAGCGCATGGACTGGCGCGGCGGCGTGTTCTACGCGGCAAGCGTCGGGCTTTTCATGCTGGGCGCGGCCCATGCCCGGGAGATTCCCCTGGGGCCGGCCATGCTGGGGGGCGGCCTGCTTGGCCTGGCCGTCTTCCTGCGCCTGCAGGCGCGCACGCGCTGCGCCCTGCTCGACATGCACCTGCTCACGCACAACCGTTTTTTCACCCTGAGCTGCCTGGCGGCGCTCGGCAACTACGCCGCGACCTTCGGCATCACCTTCCTCATGAGCCTGTACCTGCAATACGCCAAGGGCCTGCCGCCGCGCACGGCCGGGTTCGTGCTGCTGTTCCAGCCCATCCTGCAGGTGGTGGCCTCGCCCATCGCCGGGCGGCTGACGGAGCGGTTCGCCGCGGAAAAGCTCGCGACCGTGGGCATGCTGATCAGCTCCGCCGGCCTGTTCCTGGCGGCCGCGACCGCAAGCGCAACCACGCCCATCTGGCTGCTCGTCGCGGAACTGATGATCATCGGCACGGGGTTCGGCGTCTTCATCACGCCCAATTCCACGGCGATCATGGGCAGCGTGCAGCAGCGCCAGTTCGGGCTGGCCTCGGGCATGATCGCGGCCATGCGCACGCTCGGCATGGCCGTGTCCATGACCACGGTCACGCTGGTTTTCTCGCTTCTGATGGGCGACGCGACGATCACGGCGGACACGCTGCCGGCGTTTCTGACCAGCATGCGCATCGGGCTTTCGGCCTTCGCCGTGTTCTCGTGCCTGGGGGTGATTTTGTCGTTCTGGCGGGGGAAGAAAGCGGGAGGGACCGGCCAGCCCCTCCCGCGCGCGGAAGCTACTTGTAGTAGATCTTGACCTCGTTGGTCCCCGGCGTCTCGTTGCCCGGGGTGGGGCGGCCGGCGGTGATGACCACCGGTTCGCCCGGCGCGATGTCCGGGCAGGCGCGCACGAACGCCTCCACGCGGGCGATGTGGTCCTCGTCGGAGCCGCCTTCGATCAGGCGCGGCCGCACGCCCCAGGCGAAATTGAGGAAGCGCAGCACGCGCGGGTCCGGCGTCACGCCGAAAATCTGCTGGCGCGGCCGGCGGCTCGACGTGATCCGGGCGTTGTAGCCGCTTAGGGAATGGCAGACGATGGCCTTGCCCTCCATGTTGTCGGCAATGAGGCACGCCGAATAGGCCACGTACTTGCCCGGGTTCTTCTCGCGCTTGGGCGCGTACGGCGAAGGGATGCGCTCCAGGTAGTACTCCAGCGCATTGTCGGAAATCTCCCGCATCACGCGCACCGTCTCCACCACATGGTCGCCCACGGCCGTCTCCTCGGACAGCATGACGCAATCCGCGCCGTCCAGGATGGCGTTGGCCACGTCCGTGGATTCCGCGCGGGTCGGGATGGGGTTTTTGACCATGGAGAGCAGCATCTGCGTGGCCACGATGACCGGGCGCTGGGCGTGGCGGCAGGCGCGGATGATCTTTTTCTGGATGATCGGCAGCTCCGGGATGGGGCACTCGAGGCCCAGGTCGCCGCGCGCCACCATGACCGCGTCCGTGACCTTGAGAATCTCGTCGAGGTTGTCCACGGCGTTCTGGCGTTCGAGCTTGGAGACGACCGGCGCCCAGACGCCGTGCTTCTTGATCTCCTCCTTGGTCATGACCACGTCGCCCGCGTTTTGCACGAACGAGATGGCCAGGGCGTCCACGCCCACTTCGAGGCCTTCGTGGAGGTCCTTGACGTCCTTGGCCGTGAGCGCCGGCAGGGGATGGTGCTTGCCGGGAAAGGCGATGCCCTTGTTCGACGAAAGCAGGCCCGCGTTTTGCGCCTCGATCTCGTAGAGCCGATCGGCCTTGATCTCGCGGGTGACGTAGAACTGGAGCAGGCCGTCGCTCAGGTTGACGGGCATGCCCACGCGCAGGCCGGCGAGCAGTTCGGGCATGTCGAGGGACACGAACACGCGTTCGTCCTTGGCCGGGTCGGGGCGCTCGTCGGGAAGCCCCAGCAGCAGGCTCTCGCCCTTGCCCACGGTGCGCGGCGAGTCGGCCACCTCGCCGATGCGGGTTTTCGGGCCGCACAGGTCGCCGAGCGCGGTCAGCGGAATGCCGAATTCCCCTTCCAGGGCGCGGATGGTCTTGATGACGGGTTCGAAATAGGCGGCGTCGGCATGGGAGAAGTTGAGACGGAAGATGCGGACGCCGTGCCGGACCATTTCGCGCATGACTTCCGGTTTGAGCGACGCGGGACCCAGTGTGGCCACGATCTTGGTGTGCATGCTTGCCTCCAGGCGTATCCGGCCCGCTTCCCGGCGCACGGCGGGAAAAAGCGGATGCATGCCGGACGGGTTTGGGATAGGCTAATCCCCGGCTGATTGCCGTTTCGCGACAACCCCCTGTCTACTGGGGTCCCGCGTTTTGGACAAGGCCGAAGGCATGCGCAAGGAGGACGACGTGTGATGGGCAGCGACGCGGATTTCAACGGAGCCAAGGGAAAAGAGACCTGCAAGGAGAAGCGTTCGGGGCAGGAACCCTGTTTCCCCCCCGTTTCCTTCATCACATTCGTTCTCTCCCTGGCCCAGTCGGCCATGGTGCTCATGGGCGAAGCCCCGGACCCGGACACGGGCGCATACATGCAAAACCTGCCGCAGGCCAAGCACACCATCGACATCCTGGCCATGCTCGACTGCAAAACGCGCGGCAACCTCGGCGACGAGGAGCGCGACGTCCTCGAAAACATCCTCTGCGAACTGCGTATGACCTACGTCAGAAAGCAGTAACCCCGGAGACCGCCATGGAAACCATTCCCGTCGGCCTCGTCGGCGTCACGGGCTATACCGGCATGGAGCTGGCCCGCATCCTGGCCGTGCACCCCGTGCTGCGGCTTGTGCGCGCCACGTCCCGCACCGAGGCCGGCAAACCCCTGTCCGCCATCTATCCCTTCCTGCAGGGCTTCATGGCCGGCGACGTGCGCATGACCGAACCGGGCGCCGCCGACCTGGCCGCGTCCTGCAAGCTGGTCTTTCTCGCCGTGCCCCACGGCGCGGCCATGGACTACGCCGCCGAACTGCTCCCCGCCGGGCTCAAGGTCGTGGACCTTTCCGCCGACTTCCGCCTGGCGGACAAGGACGTCTACGCCGCCTGGTACGGCCTGGACCACCGCCACCCCGACCTTCTGCCCCAGGCCGTCTACGGCCTGCCGGAGCTCTACGGCCCGGCCATCAAGAAGACCCGGCTCGTGGCCAACCCCGGCTGCTACCCCACCTCGATCATCCTGGGGCTGGCCCCGGCGCTCGGGGCCGGGCTCATCGAGACCGACGGCATCGTGGCCGACAGCAAGTCCGGCGCGTCCGGGGCCGGGCGCAAGGCCGCCGTACCCACGCTCTTTTGCGAAGTCCACGACACCTTCCGCGCCTACAACCTGGGCAAGCACCGCCACACGCCCGAGATCGAGCAGGAAGTCTCGAAAATCGCCGGCACGGACATCACCCTGTCGTTCAATCCGCACCTGCTGCCCATCGACCGGGGCATCCTCTCCACCATCTACACGCGCCTGACGCGCGAGGCGACCGTGGAAGAGGTCCATGCCCTCTACAGGAAGCACTACGCGGACAAGTCCTGGGTGCGCGTGCTGCCGCTGGGGAAACTCCCCGAAACGCGCTTCGTGCGCGGCACCATGTTCTGCGACATCGGCCTCGTGGTCGATGCGCGCACCGGCCGGCTCGTCATCGTCTCGGCCATCGACAACCTCTGCCGGGGCGCGTCCGGCCAGGCCGTGGCCTGCGCCAACCTGATGACCGGCCTGCCGCTCGACACGGGGCTGCACCTGGCCCCGATGATGCCATAACAAGGGAAGACGGAAGATGCGGGGAGGGAACCCCTTTTTGGAAAAAGGGGTTCCCTCCCCGCGCCCCTCCCTCCCGAAAAACTTTCATGGGGGGATGGCGACTTCCCGAACGGTCATTGCGACGAGTCTTCGAGGAGAAATACCTTTCTCCATGGACACAGGAGAAAAGCATGACGCTCGACAACGTGCGCCGGCTCTACGAGCGCTTCGATACGGACAAGGAACTGCGCAGCAAGCTGTACGCGGCCGCGGGCCCCGAAGGCCGTGACGCCGTGCTGCGCGAGGCGGGACTATATTTCTCCGACGTCGAATTCGACGAGATGGAAAGCGTGCTCCACGTCAAGTGCCAGACCCACGAGCAGGCCGAACGCTTTTTCGAATTCCGCGACTGGTGGAACTTCCTGCGCCACTCGTCGTAAAGGAGGCATCCTGCCATGGCCGATTTTCCCCTGCCGCAATGCGCCCTGTGCCCCTACGACTGGTCCGAACGCTTCTGCCGCACGGGCAAGGGCAAGGCGCCCAAGGACTGCCCGTCGCTGCATATGCGCGCCCTCACGCAGGACGCCGTGGCGCGCAGCACGTCCCCGGAGCTCGGCCCCTTCGCCAAGGCGGCCTCGGCGCAGGAAGCCACCTGCTACGGCGGCCGCGAGGCCGGCTACGACGCCGTGCGCACCATCAAGCCCCGCATCGTGGAGATCGTGGAATTCGCCCGGCGCATGGGCTACGCGCGCCTGGGGCTGGTCTTCTGCGTCGGCCTGCGCAAGGAAGCGGCCGTGGTCCACGAGATCCTGGCGGTAAACGGCTTCGAGGTCGCCTCGGTCTCCTGCAAGGTCGGCGGCGTGTCCAAGGCCGTCCTCGGCATCGCGCCGGAGGAGCAGGTCGATCCGGCGGCGGCGCACGAAACCATGTGCAACCCGGTCATGCAGGCGCTGGCCGTCAACGCGGCGCAGACGGACTTCAACGTGCTGCTCGGGCTTTGCGTCGGGCACGATTCCCTTTTCTTCAAGCACGCCGCGGCCATGGGCACGGTGCTCGCGGTCAAGGACCGCCTGCTCGGCCACAATCCCCTGGCCGCCATCTACCAGTACGAGAGCTACTACCGCTATCTCAGGAAACCGTTGCCCTGATCCGTCCGCGTCCGGTTTCCCCGAAGGGGGTTAGGTTACTTTTTGGTGGGTGCTTGACAAAAAGAATCCAGTCCCCTCTATACATACCGTCTCCTCTCCCTTGGAGACTGGGAAGGGCCGCGTCTCTCATGTCGTGCTTCCCAAAGACGCTCAAACGGCCCGGAGCCTCGACGGTATGCCCACATCGCCTGCAGATCCCCAGGACGCCGCCGCGCGTCCCGAGACGGCCGTTTCCGCGCCGTCCCCGTCCGCCAGACGTCGCCGCCTGCGCACCCTCCTGCTCCTGCTCGTCGCCTGCGGCGTGCTTGCCGGAGCCCTGGCCTACTGGCGCCACGCCAGGCAGTTCGAATCCACCGACGACGCGTTCATCGCCGGCCACGTGACCACGGTCTCGCCCCAGGTCGCGGGCCGGGTCATGGAAGTGCCGGTCGCGGACAACCAGATGATCCGCCAGGGCGACGTGCTGCTGCGCATCGACCCGGTCAATTACCGCAATCTCCTGGACACGGCCCAAGCAGCCCTGGCCACGGCCCGGCGCAACCTGGACGAGGCCGTCTCCCAGCAAGGCGCGGCCCGCGCCACGGCCGAGGAATCCGGGGCCCGGGTGGCCTCGGCCCAGGCCACTGCGGACAACGCCGAAAAGGAGCGCGCCCGCTACGACAAGCTGCTCCTCCAGCGGGTGGTGTCCCAGGAGGCCAAGGACAACGCCGACACCACGGCCCGCACCACCCGGGCCGCCCTGGACGTGGCCCGCAAGCGCCATGCCGCCGATCTGGCCCAGGTCGACCTGGCCGAGGCCGGCATCGCCACGGCCAAGGCCAAGGTGGCCGAGGCGCAGACCGCCGTGGAAGAGGCCGAGCTCAACCTGGCCCACACCGAGGTCCACGCCCGGGTCGCCGGCCGGGTGACCAACAAGGCCGTGGAGCCCGGGGACTACCTGCAGGCCGGCCAGGGCGTCATGAGCCTGGTCCAGCCCGACGTCTGGGTCGTGGCCAATTTCAAGGAAACGCAGCTGACGCGCATGCGCCCGGGACAGCCGGTCACGGTCGAGGTGGACGCCTTTCCCGACCGCGTGTTCAAGGCCCATGTCGACAGCATCCAGCACGGCACAGGCGCGGCCTTCAGCCTCCTGCCCCCGGAAAACGCCACCGGCAACTACGTCAAGGTCGTGCAGCGCGTGCCCGTGAAGATCGTGTTCGACCACGCGGCCGGGGACGCGGTTCCGGCGCTTTCGCCGGGCATGTCCGTGGTGCCGACCGTGCGCGTGCGTTAGGCGGTCCCGCATCCATGGCGAACCAGACGGCTTCCGCCGCTCCCTGGCAACCCCAGGCCAATCCCTGGCTGATCGCCGCGGCGGTCATGCTGGCCACCTTCATGGAGGTTCTCGACACCTCGGTGGCCAACGTGGCCCTGCCCTACATGGCCGGCAACCTCTCGGCCACCCAGGACGAATCGACGTGGGTGCTGACCAGCTACCTGGTCAGCAACGCCATCGTGCTGCCCATGACCGGCTGGCTCAGCAGCACGTTTGGCCGCAAACGCTTCCTGATGCTCTGCGTGACCGGCTTCACCCTGGCCTCGGCGGCCTGCGGCGCGGCCCCGACCATGGCCGTGCTGGTGCTGGCCCGGGTGCTCCAGGGCGCGGCCGGCGGCGCGCTCCAGCCGCTGTCCCAGGCCATCCTCATGGAGAG
>DQED01000060.1 GCA_003525525.1 Desulfovibrio sp. | reverse complement strand
GGCCGCGACGACTGCGCCGGGCTCGCCGCGGACATCCTGGCCGGCCGGGCCACGCCCGGGGACTGCGCCACGACGCAGACCGCCCTTGCCATTACCGTGGGCGGGCGGCCGCTGACGGTCAATCCCTTTGTCGAGCGCATCCTGGCTTCGGGCATTCGCGGCATGCTGCGCGAACTCAAAGGCTTCTCCCCGGGGCCTATCGAAATCCGCATCGGTTGAACCGGGCGTATTGTCTTCGCCGTCCATCGCGGGTATGAAAGATGCGGAAACCGCATCCGGGAGGCTTCGCATGGCTAGCGCCAGGGACGTCGCCGAGCAGTTTACGGCATTGCGCCTTGGCGCCTCGGACGATCCGTCCGTGCTCGACCGTCAGGTTCTGGAGGCGGTGGCCCGGCGCGTCCATCAGAAAATGGACGACTACGAAGCCTACAATTTCACCGCCCTGCAAAGCATCTCGCTCAACATCTTTTTCGATCTGGCCCAGGAGTTCCCGACCCTGGAGCATCTTTACGCGGTCTGCCTGCTGATTCCCAAGATGTTCTTCGACATCGACTGCACGCTCTATGTCCTGGACAACAAGAGCGGCAGCATCCGTCGCTGCGCCTACCAGTGCCTGGACGCCGACGCCGGGGAGCTGGCCGATCTGCCTTTTCCGCAAAAGTCCTTGGAGCGCGAGGGCCGGTTCCTGATCCCCATCAAGGGCAACCACGAGCTGATTTCCCAGTTGCCGTTCACGCCCAAGGAAGACGTGTTCGGCATGCTGGAGATCTATCCCGCGGAAAAACTCTCGGAACACGAGCGGCTTTTTTTCGAGCGCTACACCAACCGCTTCGGCTACCAGCTGCACAACCGCATCCTGGCCAACAAGAACAAGGAGCATCTCCAGTTCATCCGCAGCCTGGTCAAGGACATCGGGCACAACGTCATCGTGCCCAACATCTATTTCAAGCTCTATTACAAGCGTCTGCGTTCCAAGATCGACCTGCTCAAGTTCTTCGAATGGAAGCTCAAGCAGACCTTCGAGAACGAGGCCGGGGCGAACCAGCCCCTGCCGCAGGAAAAGGACAAGCTCCTGCGCGACCTCGGCTACATCCATGAAGGCCTCATGGACCAGTACCGACAGATCCTCACGCACTACGAGCAGACGAGCCTTTTTCTGGAGACGCTCCTGCGCCGTTCCCACTTCGAAGAGGGGCGGTATGTGCTGGAAAAACGCGCCTGCAACTTCAAAAAGCAGGTCATCGACCTGCAACTGGAGCGCTACCGGCCCCGGTTCGAGGAACGCGGCATCGAGATCGACACTTCGCTTGGCGGCGTGCCGGACCAGGAAATCGAGGTGGTGGTGGACATCGGGCTCGTCAGCCAGGTCTACGCCAACCTCTTTTCCAACGCGGTCAAGTACACGCGCGAGGTGACGGACGCCGCCGGGCGCAAGCGGCGCTTCATTTCCTTCGGCTGGGAACGCAAGGAGAATTTTTTCGGCCCGAACCGCGACGGCATCAAGCTCAACGTCTTCACGTCCGGACCGCCCATTCCGCCGGAAACCGCCGCACACCTGTTCGAGGAGGGCGTGCGCGGGGAAAACGCCTCGGGCGAGTACGGCACCGGCCACGGCCTGTACTTCATCCGCGAGGTCGTGCGCCTGCACGGCGGCGTGGAAGGCTATGAAGCCACGGGCCTCGGCAACAACTTCTTCTTCATCCTGCCCATGGACCCGGTACTGTAGGCGCTCTCCGCTTCTCCCGGGCTCCTGCGCGAACCGACGCCTTCGCCCTTTCCCGCGGCGTTTTCGCCCGGCGCATGTCGCCGGGCTCCACGCGATGCGCCTGCCTCAGCGCGTCCTTCCCGCCCGCCACAGGCGCCACATGGTCGTGCCGTTGACCACGGCGATGCACGCCTCGAGCAGCGTGCCGCCGATGGAGCCCGACAACACGTTGTTGGCCAGCCAACACAGCGTGGCGCAGAAAAGCAGCAGCCGCATGCCGATGCCGCGCAGGAAAAAGACACCCACCGTGCCGGATAACCCGGCCGCGATGGGGAAGGCCGCCGTCCAGCCGCGCGCCACGGCAATGCCGAGCAGCAGGTTGAGCGCGAGGAAAAACCCCGCCACCCACGGCGAACGGGTCTTCAGCGAGGCGAAGGTGCGCAGGGCCGAAAGCGCGGCGCTGACCGCCGCCGCGTTGTTGCCGAGCAGGAAGAAGTGGGCCGTGTAGATCACGCATTCGCTGGCGACCAGGAACTTGAGCCGCCAATCGATGCGTTGGGCAAAGGCCGTGATGCCGAGGACGAAGGCGAGGTAGCCGAGAAGCTGTGCCGGGGAAGTGAAATCCATACGCATCCGTCTGTTGTCGCGTGAAAGGGCCGCTGTTGCGCCCCGTTGAAAATACGGCAGTATTTTTTAGAAAAAACAACGCATCAAATATGTTGCCCTCGGACAACGTTACGCTGTGTCCGAGGACGCGGCACAAGGCGAAGAAGGGAGGGCCGCATGGCGGGACGGTCGTCCGGCGGCTTCGCGCCTTGCCGGGCATAGTGCCCGGGCGGCGGCATGGCAAGCCTTTTCCCCAGGCTGCACATCCGGGCTGTTGACACCACTTCATAGTGGTGCTAGCTCTGCCACCACCTGGAGGTGGTGACAAATGCTCGATCCGCAGGAACTGGTCGCCCTCGGGCTCACGCGCTACGAGGCCGCGGCCTACGCGAGCCTGCTCGAACGCCCGGAACTGGCTCCGGCGGCCGTGGCGGCCCGGGCCGGCATTCCGCGCCAGCGCGTCTACGACGTGCTGGCGAGCCTTGCGGCCAAGGGGTTGTGCTTGGCCCGGGAGGACGAGACCAGGACGTTTCGCGCCGCCGACCCGGCCACGGCGCTCGAGTTGCTCGCCCGGGAGC
>DQED01000170.1 GCA_003525525.1 Desulfovibrio sp. | reverse complement strand
CCTTCGAGCGCCGCGCCGATGCCGTAAAAGGCCAGAACCAGCACGACGAACAGGCCGCCGGTCAGCCATTTGGAAAACGCCAAAGGATCGAGACCGCAACCCTTGGCAGCGGCGAAATACAGGGCCTTGAGCGCCTGCGGCACGTAGGCTGCGGCATAGTCGCCAAGCAGGTCGGACGGGTACAGGGAGGGGTCGAGCCAGCGGGCCATCCAGTAGAGCTGCTGGCGCACGTCGTCGTTGACGACATAGGGCGAGGCCAGCCCCAGGCGATGGGCCACGAGGAAGACGGCCAGGGCGCACAGCGCGACGGCGAACCAGTCGCGCCGCAGCGCCGGCCCGTCAGACGGCGCGGTCATAGAGCCGGAAGATCTTGTACCGCTCGCCGCCGTAGTCGAGCAGCGTTTTGTTCCACTGCTCCAGGGATTCCGGGATCAGGGAACAATCGCAGTATTCCATCTTGGGGTGGTTTTCGAGGAAGTTGACGATGATGTTGAGAATGATGGCATGGTGCAGGCGCTTCCACTGGTGGGACTTGGCCACGCCCATGATGATGGCGCGGCAGTGGGTGAGCGGACGCACGCGGCAGTCCCAGAGCAGCCTGAGCTTCTGCCACAGGCCGAACTTGCCGTTGAACTTCTTCACCGAGCGGTTCATGTCCGGGGAGACGACGGAAAAGGCCACGATGTCGTCGCCGTCGAGGATCATGCTTTCAAGGTCGGGGCGCACCAAGGGCTGCAACGTGACGAAGATGTCCCGGAACTGGCTGTCGGTGAGGGGAATATGGCCCCAGTTCTTGCCCCAGATGTCGTTGAAAAGCTCTTTGATCTGCGGACCGCGCTTGGCGAAATCATTGCGCTCGATGGGCAGAATCTTGCATTTCTGGCGCGTGAGGATGGCGTCGCGCATCTTGGCCAGCTTTTTCGCGTCCATGCCCGGCTTCCAGCAGATGCGGTAGGCGTACCAGTCGTAGGTCTTGGCAAAGCCCCAGGAGGTGACGAGGTCTTCGTAGTAGGGAGGATTGTGCGTCTGCATCATGCACGGCGGGCTGTCGTAGCCGTACACGAGCAAGCCCACTTCGTCGTAGATGGAGAAGGACAGCGGCCCGAGGATGCGGGTCTTGCCCCGCTCGCGCACCCAGGCGGCCGCCGCGTCGAACAGGGCGTGGGCGGTTTCGCGGTTATCTTCGCACTCGAAGAAGCCGAAAAAGCCGGTCTCGGCGTCGTGATGCTTTTCGTAGAGGCCGTTGACCTGGGCGCTGATGCGGCCGACGACGCGCCCCTCCCGGCGTGCGAGGAAGTATTCGGCTTGTCCGAACTCGAAAAACGGCCCTTTGTTCCGATCCAGGAATTCGCGCTGCATGGGAACAAGCGGCGGCACCCACAGCGGATCGTCGCGGTAGATTTCCCAGGCGAAGCGGATGAAGGCGTCCAGATCGGCCTGACCGGCCACAGGCGTGATGACGAGAGTGGAATCGCTCATGACGGAAGCCCGATTACTTCTCGGGCTGAATGATGATCTGCCCCTTGAGGCCTTCCTTGAGTTCGAGACCCGGGTTGGGGATGGTCAGTTCCACTTCGTAGTACGAGGGCTGCTGCAACGCCGCGGGCATGGGCGCCCACGGGATGCGCGACACCGAAGCGGCGAACTTCTTGCCGGGAATGGAGTCGAAGGTGACCGTGGCCGCCATGTTCTCCTTGAGCTTTTGCGCCTCGATCTCGTGGACCTGGGCCCGGATGATCATCGGGTCCAGGGTGCCGACCTGGAAGAGTTCCGCTTCCTTGGCCAGCTTGACGCCGTTTCGCAATTCCGGGTTCATCCACATGACGAAGCCGTCGATGGGCGCTTTGATGATGCCGTCCTTGGGCACCTTGCCGATGCCCGCGCCCTTGCCGAAACGGTCCTCGGCCAGTTCCACGCGATCGTTGAGGAGTTCCCTGGTCAGGGCGAGCTGCTCGGTGATCGAAATCTTATCCTTTCGGAACACCTCGATTTCCTTGGCGTTCATGGTAATGGACTGCTGGGAGGCCATGTTGCGCTGGCTCATGGCCGCAAGCTCCTTGGACTTGGCGGTAAGGCGGTCGATCTCCTTGTCCGCTTCGGCGAGCTTGTGTTCGAGTTCCTTGATGTTGGCGGGCGAGAGCTTGGTCTTCTCGTCCATGCGCGTCTCAAGGGGGATCTCGTAGGTGGCGAGCACGTCGTTTTTCTTGACCTTCTGGCCGATATGCCCGGAGAGCGTGGCGATCTTGGCGTTATACGGCAAGAAGACCGACAGCTTGACCGGGCTGTAGAGCTTGCCCGAGAAATTGATCTCCGTGGGCCGGAAGGAGGCTGGCGTCGCGGCCTGTTCGGCGGCAGGCGCGGCGGGCTTGTCCTGGGCCGCGCACGGGAACGCGGCGGCCGCGACGAGGCAGCCGGCGGCCGCAAGCGAGGCGAAAAACCGCATCTAGTTGTTCTCCATGACGCTGGCGTTGATGTAACGGTCCTGAAAGTCGCCGGAGATGCTGCGCACGCTCAGCATGGCGACGTCCCGGTCGTACAGCTTGAGCAGCAGGGTCTGGCGGCTGTCGAGGTAGTCGGCCATGGCCTTGACGATGGCGTCGTATTCGGCCTGGCCGGAGTCGTAACGGAACTGGGCCTGCTGGGTGGTGAGCTTTTGCAGCTCCATCGAGGACTCGGCCAGCTTGACGTCGGAATTGGCCCCCCGCAGTTTGGCAAGGGACTGCTGGAACTCGCTCATGACGGAAAACTCGATGTTGCGCCCTTCGACGTTGAGCTGGGCCATCTTCTTGTACTGCCGGCTCACGTCGCGGCCTTTCGTCCACCAGTCGAAGGGAAAATTGAGCGTCACGTTGGGGTACATGAACGGCAACGATGTCGTATCGTCCTTGTAGGACGAGTTGTTGAGCGTGGACACCGAAGTGAAGCCGAATGAGAAGGTCGGAAGGAAGTGAATGTAGGACAGGGCGATGTTCTTGCGCTGCAACGACTTCTCGTATTCATGGATACGCAGCTTGAAGGAGTGCTTGCGCAGGGATTCGTCGCTCACGTTGGCCGGGTTGAAATCCTCGAGCACCTGCTGCGAGGCGCGGTTCAAGTCCACGGTGACCTTTTGGACAAAGGGCACGCCCATGATGAACTTGAGCTCGTCGAGCAGCACGGACTTGGTGGTGCGCATCTTCTCGGCTTCGGCCTTGGCCAGGCCGACCCGCGTCTCGGCGATGCGCACGTCGAGCTGGGCGCCCTGGCCGAGTCCGGTCTTGGTCTTGGCGTACTCCAGGTTCTTGACGGCCAGATCCTCTTTCTCCTTGCACAGGTTCAGCATGGATTCGGTCATGCCGAGCTGGAGAAAGGTGGTGCCAAGGCGCAGCAGGCCCTGGTCGATGACCTTGAGGTGGGAAAGCACGGCAATGTTGACGAGCTCTTTTTTCGCCTGCACCTCGAAGGCTGTCAGCAGCGGGTTCCAGGCCCCGGTGGTGAAATTCAGGTCATAGGTCTTGCGGTTGCGGTTGTTGGAATTGCCCGCGTAGACCGCATTGGCCGCGCTGATGGAGTTGGACAGGTTCTGCGTCGCATCCGAGGAGGAGTTGTTGAACACGGACTGGTAGGCGCTGGAGGCGACCGTGTTCTTGTACTCGGGCAGGCGCAGATAGAACGTCGTGCTGAGGACGATGGTGGGAATGTACTGGGAGTAGGCATCCCCCACGTCCAGGCGCTTGGATTCGATCTCGATGGAGCTTTTGGTCAAAAGCGGCGACTGGGCCAGGGCCACGCGCACGCATTCCTGAAAGTCGGCTGGAGAACGCACGGCGGTCGTGCCCAGGGCGAGCTTGGACGAGGCCTTGGCAAAATTCGGAGCCGGTTCGTCAGCGACGGCCTTGGCCTCGGGTTCGGGCGCGGGCGCCGCAGCGGCGGGCGCGGACGCGGCCCTGTCCGGGGCTTTCACCTTGTCCTTGGTGTACCGGTCCGCCGGGCCCGCCGTGGCAAAGCCGGCCGACAGCGTCAACACCAGAAAAAACACCGCCGCCCGCAGCAGGCGGGCCTTCCTCCCGGTCGCAATCCCGGCGGCGACGCCTCCCCCGGCCGTCTCCCCCCATCCGCTGGTCAAATGCCTGGCCATGCGCTCCTCCCCGTCGAGCGTTAACCGTTCAGATAGCCATCCGTCAGGACGCATTTTCTCGTGCAATGCTCGGCCGTCATGCCGTCGTGGGTGACCACGACCATGGCCGTGCGCGCTTCTTCCGTGATCTTCGTGAAGTACTCCAATACACGCAGGCTGTTTTCCCGGTCAAGCTGCCCGGTGGGCTCATCCGCCAAAATAAATTCCGGCTCGTTGACCAGCGCCCTGGCGATGGACACCCGCTGCCGCTCGCCGCCCGACAGGCGGTTGGAGGGCTGATGGATGCGGTGGTCCAGGTTGACCATGCTGAGCGCTTCCTTGATGCGGTCGGGCCGGTCCCGGCGCCGCACGCCGGCGTAGATCAGCGGCAATTCCAGGTTTTCGTACACCGTGGAGTTTTCGAGCAGGTCACAGGTCTGGAACACGAAGCCGAGCATCTCCCGGCGAAAGATCGCCTGCTGGTCGCGGCTTAAGGAAAGCACGTCCACGCCGGCCACCTTGTACCCGCCGGTGGAAGGCGGCTGGAACAGCCCCAGGATGAAAAGGAGCGTGGACTTGCCCGATCCCGACGGGCCCATGACCGCCACCATCTCGCCCCGGCGCACGTGCAGGTTGACGTCCTTGAGCACGCGGATCGGTTCGAGCCCGGAGTTGTAGGTCTTGGTCAACCCGTTGATGTCGATGACAAGTTCGTTGTCGTCGAACGCGGCGGTCTGATTATTCATAACGCATCGCATCCACCACCTGCATCCGGCTGGCCCGGATGGAGGGATACAGGCCCGCGCCGATGCCGAGCACCGCCGCGAACACGATGCCCATAAGCAGGCAGAAAAAGAACAGTCCCTCGGGCGGCCGGGAACCGAGCATGCGGCTCATGTATTCGATGCCGATGCGCCCGAGGATCACGCCGAAGACCGACGAGGACATGGTGACGCACAGAGCCTCGAACAGGAACTGATAGAGAATGTCGGTGTCGAGGGCGCCCATGGCTTTCTTGAGACCGATTTCCCGCGTGCGGCTGGTGACCGTGGCCATCATGATGTTCCAGATGCCGAAGCCGCCGAGGATCATGGTGGCGACGATGGAGGAGTAGATGAACAGCTCCACCCACCAGAAGATGCGCTGCACCTGCTTGAGCGGCTCCCAGGCCACGTTGACGCGCAGCCCCCGGTCGATCTGGTTGGCCTTGACCACGCCCGGAATGGCCCTGGCCACCGGGCCCACGTCGTCCCAGGTGGCGCAGCGCACGTAGGCGCTGTAGGGCATGGAGATGTTGACCACGCGGGCCCGGGCCGTGGTGATGGGCAAAAAGACGAACTGGGCGCGGTCGCCCGCGCGCACGCCGCCGAGGATGCCGACCACGGTGTAGAGGTTGTCGTCGATGGAGAGCACCTTGCCGAGCGCCTGCTGGTCGCTGCCGAACATCTGGCGGGCAAGGTCCGTACCGACCACGCACACGCGCGCCCCCTCCTCCACGTCGCGCTCGTCGAAAAGCCTGCCGGCCGCGGCGTTGAACGAGAACACATGCCAGTAGTTGGCCTCGCAGCCCACGAGGTTGAAGCCGAAGAGCCGGTCCTGCCAGGTGGTGAGCGCGCTGGTCTTGAGCGCGACCTTGGTGATGTCCGTCACGCCCGGGATGCGCGCCAGCGCCTCGAGGGTGCTGTCGCGGAACCACTCCTGGCGCTCCAGGGGCTGCTGCTCGAACATGACGTTGATGATGGTCGCGCCGCCGAGCAGGTCGAGGTCGTTGTTGAAATTTTTCTTGAGGTCGTTGCCCATGGTGATGATGACGATGAATCCCGCCATCCCCAGGGCAATGGAGGCAAGGACGCCGATGTAGCGGCGACGCTTGCGCACGACCTCGCGCACGCTGACGCGCACGAGGTCGTAATACCGCATCGGACCGGAACCACGACGCCTGATGCGATCGAGTTCCGCGACGGTGATCTGTTTGCGTTTTCCTATGGCCATAATAGAGATATCGGGGAGCGCCTTCCCGACGTTCCCGCGCCTATACCGGAGGCGTGGGCGCTTTACAAGTACGAGAGCCTGGAGCGCCCCTCGGTGTCGTCGGCGGCGCAGACCGCGTCCGGATCCTCGGCCAGATCGCATTCGCGCACGCGGAATTCCCGGGCCAGACGGTCGAGGACGGACAGGACGACGTCGAGCTGGCGGTCCTCGTGGGTGCTCATGTAGGCCGTGCGGATCAATGCCTGTCCGCGCGGCACGGCCGGGTACACCGCCGGCAGGGCGAAGATGCCGGCCTCGAACAGGGCCCGGGAGAACTGGAAGGCCTTCTCGTCGGAGCCGATGATGATGGGGATGATGGGCGAAGCCGAGCCGCCGATGCGCAGGCCGATGTCCTTGTAGGCCTGGCGCATGCGCACGGTGACTTCGTGCAGCCGGTCCACCCGCTCGGGCTCGCGCTCGAGGATGTCCAGGCAGGTGAGCACGGCCACGGTGTTGGCGGCCGGCAGGGCGGCGGAGAAAATCTGCGTGCGCGACTGGTAGCGCAGGTAGCGCAGCATGTCCTCGTCGTCGGAGGCGATGAAGCCGCCGATGGAGGCCATGGACTTGCTGAAGGTGCCCATGATGAAGTCGACCTTGTCCGTGATGCGGAAGTGGTCGGCCGCGCCGCGTCCGCCCCGGCCGAACACGCCCAGGCCATGGGCGTCGTCGAGGTAGAAGACGACTTCGGGATGGCTGTCCTTGACGGCGGCCAGCTCGTCGAGCACGGCCAGTTCGCCGGACATGCTGAACACGCCCTCGGTGACGAGGAACACGTCGCCGTCAGGGCGGGAGGCCTTGGCGTCCTCCACCCGTTTGCGCGCCTGGGCGGCGTCGTTGTGGGCGAAGGTGACGAGCCGGGCCCGGGTGTTCTTGATGCCTTCGAAGATGCTGGCGTGGTTCTCGCGGTCGCAGATCACGGTGTCGGCCGGGGTGACCAGCACGCCGAGCGCGCCCATGTTGGTGCTGAAACCCGTGACGTGGACCACGGCCTGCTTCTTGCCGACGAAGGCGGCGAGACGCTCTTCCAGCAGGTGGTGCAGCACCATGTTGCCACTCAGGAAACGCGAACCGCCGGGGCCGGTGCCCCAGTCGTAGACGGCCCGGGCCGAGGCGTCCATGACCCGGGGGTCGTGGGACAGGCCCAGGTAGTCGTTGGAGCCGATCATGATGAGCCGGCGACCTTCCACCTCGACCTCGGTGCCCCAGGTCTTGGCGATGGGCCGGAAATAGGGGTTGATGCCCTGGGCGGAAATGCTCGAATGCAGGCTATTGAAGTGCTCGCAGCGCTGGCGCAGTCTCATGGCGTTCGTTGTTTCCTCGCGTGGTTTGGAAAAGGCGGCGGCTCGGATGGGATCAGGCGGCCCGCCGCGCCGGCGGCGTTCGGCCCGGCCGGCTACCGGCACATGGCCGGAAAAATGGCCAATACGTCAAAGACCCGGGGTTTGCAAGCCTGAGGGGTTTGCGGCGAAGGCCCGGGCCTCGCGGATATGGGAGGCGAGCTGGCCGAGGATCTTGCCGAGCGCCAGCCGGGCGCGGGCGAACTGGCCCGGGAACGTCCGGGTGAAGTAGATCTCGTCGTCCGGGGCGGCCAGTTCCAGGCTGTAGTTGCGCAGCCACTGGCCGCGCTTTTTGCTCCACTCCAGGTAGACCCAGTAGAAGGCGGTTGCCCCGTCGGCCGCGCGGCAGCGCGCCGCGCCCCAGGCATAGGCTTCGCCGCCCCGCTCCACCTGGCGGAACTTCATGAAATCCCAGTCTTCAAACGTCAGGCCGTCGCTTCTGGTCATGCCGCGCACGGCGATGTCCATGGCCTGGCGGTAGCCTTCCTTGGGAATGCCGGCAAGGCCGATGGCCGGATAATGCCAGGCCCCGAACCAGACGAGCAGCCCGACGGCCACAACCAGCGCGCCAAGGCCCGCAACGAGGGCGCGGCGCAGCCATTTTCCCGCACGGTTCACGGCTTCGCCTCCCCGGCGGGCGCGCAGCCGAGGCCCATGCGCCAGCCGGCGGCTTCCAGGCGCCTGGCCCGCTCGAGCTTCTCGAAGGCCCGCACCTCGTCGTCCACGGCGCGTTCGCGCGTGGCCTGGTCCTTGCGCACGGCGCGCGTAAGCGACTGTTCGGACACGACGGAGCCGGGCGCGGGCTTGTACGCGCCCGCACGCAGTTCCTCCAGGCGCACGCGCACGGCCTTGTCTGTGGCCTCCAGCACGTCGCGGTGACGTTCCTTCATGATGGCCGTGTTCTCGCCGTCGTTGACGAGGCCGTTGTAGAAGGACTGCGGCCGCACGAGGGTCGCGCCTTCGGGCGTCTTCAGAAAGCCTTTCCAGAGGGTGCCGCCAAGGGCCACGAGGAGCAGGGCGCGGACGACGTTTTCCCGGGAGAGCAGCCGCTTCATGGCCGGACCTCCTTGCGCCGCCAGACTTCCAGCTCCTTTTGCGGCTCCTCCACGGGGATGAAATAATGGTGGTTGGGGTCGTCGGTGCGGTTGCCGAAGGTTTCGTCGGCAAAGGGCAGGGGCACACGCTCGTAGTCGCGGGAAAGGTCCATGGCGTCGGTGAACTCCCGGGCGCCGAAGAGGAACCGGTCGCGGTTGACGCGCACGACCCGACGCCGCAGCACCCAGTCCGGGACCGTGCCCTCGGGCACCGGTCCCTGCAGGCCGCCGAGGATGCGCAGGCCGTCGACGTAGAACTGCAGCGGCAGTTCGCCGTATTCGGCGAGCACGGTCTGGCCGGGCTTGGCGTGGGTCTTGAAGAATTCCACGATGGCCGCGTTGACGTCGGGATAGCCGCAGACAAGCTCGGTGACGAAGAGCTTGATCGGGAAATTGAGCGAGGTGAGCATGCGAAAATCGTTCTGCCACGGCCGGTTGACGATCTTCAGGCGCTCCATGGGGTAGACGGCCAGCCAGTTGGTGAAGGCCAGAAGGAAAAAGAGCATGACCGACGCCGGCCGGGAAAAGCCCCACAAGCGGCGCGCGCACCAGGCGAGCAGGATGGCGCAAAGGGGCAGCAGGTGCGCGATGTAGCGGAAAAAGCGCTGGGGCACGATGCCGAGAAAAAGCAGACTGAAGACGATCAGCACCGCGGCAAAGAGCACGAAGCGCTCGCCGGGGTCGGCGGGACGCCTAAGCCTCGTGAAAAAGCCGCGCCAGCGCCACACGAGCGCCACGGACACGGGCAGGGGAATGCAGAACATGCACAGGTCCGCGAAATAGAGCATCAGGTTTTCCGGCACGAGCAGGATGTCGAACATGCCGCTTTGCCGGCCGATGCGGTAGAGCAGGATGCCCGGGACCACGGCCACGACCACGGTGGCGAGCGTCAGCAGGGACAGGCGCTTGACCGCCATGCGCTCCGGGAAAACCAAGGCCGCGGCGACCAGGGCCGTCGGCGCGAAACTCAAAAAAAGCAGATAGTTGGCGTGAAAAAGCAGCACCATGGAAACGAACATCGCCCACCACGCCGGCCAACGATGCTGCCAGTCGCTTAAAAACGCGTCCAGGGTCCACAGCACGAACAGCGTGCCCGGGGCGTAGTAGCGGGCCTGCCGGCCGATGAGCAGGTAGGGCACGCACAGCGTGAGCAGGGTCGCGGCCAGCAGCGCCCAGTTGCGGTCGCCGAAATGGCGGCGCACCAGGCGGTAGGTCCAGAATATGGCGACGAGCGCGGCCAGGGCGAAGGGGACGCGCCCGGCGGCGGTGTCGAGCCCGCCCACGGCGAAACCGGCGGCCTGCATGTAGATTTGAATCCAGGGCGACCAGCGCCAGAGGTAGCCGCCGGTCTTGTCGAATTCCCGTTCCTCTTCCTGGGAAACGACGTTGACCCCGTCGAAAGCGTAGGGCAGCCCGGTTTTGAGCACGTTTTTGGCCAGGCAGGCGGTCTCGGCCTCGTCCTGCCAGAACGGCCGCTGGCCCAGGTTGTAGAACAGCAAAAAGGCCGCCACGACGAGGATGGCGGCAAGGGCCCAGTCCAGGCGGGCGAAAAAGCCCGACGCAACGGGCGGCGTCGCGGCCGGCGCGGGGGCGGGAGACGTCAGGGCATTGGGCATGGCCCGCACTGGGTAATGGAGGCGGCCGGCATTGTCCAGTCTCGGCAGGCGCGGACCACGGCGAACTCCTCCCCGCCCACCCGGTGCGCCTCGTCCAGGGACCGCACCCTGTCCAGGCTGCGCCGCCCAAGCCGGCGCAGCACCTCGTCGCCGCCCTGGTGGCCGCAAGCGTCGTTGATCTTGTTGAAATCGTCGATGTCGAACAGCAGCAGGAAAAACAGTGTGCCGTAGCGGTCGAACCGTCTCGGTTCGACGAGTATTTTTCTCGTTGAAGCGCCTGCGAATGAAACAGGCGGGAATCCCCCCACTCGTCTCATTTTTCACGGACAGCTTTCGCTGCGTACACGTTCATTCAAAACTGTAAGTATGCTTCCGAGAGCACTTCTTCTATGGAGTACACGTCGCAGCTCCGGCGGCTCTCCTGCCGCGCCAACCATTCTTAAAGTTTAGAAAACAACATGAAGAGAACCTATACCAGCATCGATTTCATGTACGCCACGGTCGTCCTGCTCACGACGCTTGCCGGCGGTTCCGCCGTCGTCGCCCTGCTCGGCGAAGAAGAATCCCTGGTCTATCTGGTCGCCTCCGGCGACCTGCTGCCCTATGCCGGCCTCGGCATGGGTCTTTCCCCCCTGGCCGTGGCGCTGCTCGGCTGGCGGATCTGGCTGGTCTGCCGCTACGCGCCCTGCCCGCCCGCGTCCGACGCGGACCTGCCCCTGGTCACGGTGGTCATCCCGGCCTACAACGAGGGGCGGCAGGTGCTCGAGACCATCCGTTCGGTCATGGCCAGCGACTACCCCGCCGCCAAGCTGCGCATCCTGTGCGTGGACGACGGTTCGGCCGACGACACCTGGCAGTGGATGCGCGCCGGGGCCGCGGAATTTCCCGGCCGCCTGCGGCTGTTGCGCCAGCCCCGCAACATGGGCAAGCGCCACGCCCTGCTCGAGGGTTTTCGCCACGCGCGCGGCGAGGCCTTCGTGACCATCGATTCGGACAGCCTGGTGTTCCCGGACACCCTGCGCCACCTGGTCAGCCCCATCGCGGCCTCGCCGCGCGTGGGGGCCGTGGCCGGCAACGTGCGCGTGCTCAACCGCGCCGCCGGGGCCATCCCCAAAATGCTCGACGTGTCCTTCACCATGTCCTTCGATTTCCTGCGCCGCGGCCAGGGCACCTACGGCGGCGTGCTCTGTACGCCGGGAGCCCTTTCCGCCTACCGCTCAAGCGCCCTGGCCCCGGCCATGGAAGCCTGGGCCGCCCAGACCTTCATGGGCCGGCCGGCCAACATCGGCGAGGACCGGGCCCTGTCCAACATCATCCTCGGCCAGGGCCTGCGCGTGGTCTACCAGAAGGACGCCGTGGTGCTGACCAACGTGCCCACGACCTACCGGGGCCTCTACCGGATGCTCCTGCGCTGGGCGCGCAGCAACGTGCGGGAATGCCTGGTCATGCTGCGCTTCCTGCCGCGGCGCTTCCGGCGCGACGACTCCGGCGCGGGCTGGGTGCGGCTGTCGGGGCTCCTGGAAATGGCCATGCTGCCCACGGCCGAGGTGCTCAAGGCCGCGAGCTTCGCCGCCCTGGTCCTGGCGCCCCTTGCCGGGCTGCACGTCCTGGCCGTGGGCTGCCTGCTCGCGGCCGCCATCCCGGCCACGATCTACCAGTTTCGCCAGTGCGGCTTCTTCGGCGTGGCCTGGGGCGTGGCCTACTGCTTCTTCTGGGTGTTCGCGCTGTCGTGGATCACGCTGTGGGGACTTTTGACCGCCACGCGCTCGGGCTGGCTCACCCGCGACCTCCCCGGGGCCGCCAAACAACCCGTGGAAGAAGCCCCGGTCGCGGCCGAAAGCGCGGCGGGCGGCCTAGGCGACCTCGCCGGAGCTCACGAAAAACGGCTCGTGGCCGCCTTTCTCCATGAGCAGGCGGAAGGACAGGAAATAGAGGTAATGGCTGGGCTTGGCCACGACCGCGCGGGAGAGGCGCTCGGCCATGCGCGCGGTGGCGCGCGCCGCCGCCTCGG
>DQED01000251.1:1064-3699 GCA_003525525.1 Desulfovibrio sp. | reverse complement strand
GCCGCCGGAGGCATCTTCTCTCTCCCTTCTCCCCTTCTCCCCCTCTTCCTTCTCCCGTCTACCGGCCGCGCGCCTGGTAGCGGTTGATGTGCCGTTCCAGCCAGCGCGACAGTTCGGTCAGGCAGAAGCAGATCACGAAGTAGAGCAGGGCGATGGTGATGAAGATTTCGGTGGGTGCGGTCAGGGTGCGGTTGTTGATTTGGGTGGCGGCCTTGGTCAGTTCGTTGACGCCGATAATGAACGCGAGGGAGGTATCTTTGGTCAAGGAAACGAACTGGTTGACGAAGGAGGGGATCATGTTGAAGAGCGCCTGGGGCAGGATCACGTGGATCATGGCCTGGGCGTGGGAGAGGCCTGTGCCCCGGGCGGCTTCCATTTGGCCTTTGGGCAGGGATTCGACCCCGGCGCGGACGATTTCCGCGATGTAGGCGCTGGTGAAGACGATGAGCGCGACGAGGGCGCTTTCGGCCTCGGGCAGGGTTTTGCCCAACAGCACCGGGGCCAGGAAGTAGAACCAGAACACGACCATGAGCAGCGGCGTGCCGCGGATGATCTCGATGTAGGCCATGGCTGGCCAGCGCAGCTTGCGGTTCTTGGCGATGCGCATGAGGCCGATGCCGAGTCCCAGCCAGAATGCGCCGAAGATGCCGCCCACGGCGAGGATGGCGGTCATGGCGAGGCCGCCGAGCGGTCCTTTGGGGAAGGCTCCGACGAGCAGGTAATCGAAGTTGTTGGCGACGACGTTCCAGTGCATGGCGCGTTCCCCCTAGTGCGACCGCACGCGAAGCACGCGCCGGTTGTAGAGGTTGACGCCAAGGGAAACGAGCAGGGAGATGCACAGGTACATGGCCGTGGACACGGTGAAGGCTTCGAAGCCGTGGAAGGTGTGCGCCTCGATCTGGCGGGCCATGTAGGTCAGGTCCATGACGCCGATGGTCATGACCAGCGACGAGTTCTTGATAAGGTTCAAGAACTGGGAAATGAGCGGCGGAATGATGACGCGGAAGGCTTGCGGCAGGATCACGTAGGCCATGGCCTGGGTGAAGGACAGGCCGCAGGCGCGCGACGCCTCGAGCTGGTTTTTCGGGATGGAGAAGATGCCGGAGCGGATCTCTTCGGCGATGAATGCGCTGGTGTAGACGGTGAGCGCGATGACGCCGCAGGCGAATTCGAAGTCGCGCTTGTAGAGCCACTCGTTGACCACGTTCGGCAGAACGTTGTAAGAGCCGAAATACCAGAAGAAAATCTGAACCAGCAGCGGCGTGTTGCGGAAAAATTCCGTATAGGAAGCGCTGAACCAGACCAGCGGCCTGACCTTGGACAGGCGCAGCACGGCGATGGCCGTGCCGAGCGCCAGGGACAGGACGATGGAGATGGCGGAGATGTGCAGCGTGGTGACGAGGCCGGACACGAGCCACTGCCCGTATTCGCCGCTGACCACCTGGCCGAAGTCGAATTGGTACGCCAAGGCTGTTCCCCAAACCCTCGATTGTCGTTGTCCGCCGCACGCCATCCGCGCCGGCCGGATCGTCTCCGGCCGGCGCGGAACCGGCGTCTTGCCGCCCCGGAAGCGGAGCGGCCGCCCGACCGGACGGCGGGTCAGGCGCGTGCGCGGCCTACGGCCACAGTTCCATCTTCCAGGTCAGGGGCAAGTAGTCCTTCTTGCCCTTGCCGAACCACTTCTCGTAGATCTTCTGGTATTCGCCGGTCTCCCACATGTTCATCAGCGCCATGTTGACGAAGTCGCGGAAGTCGGAGTCGTTTTCCGGCAGGCCCAGGCCGTAGGGTTCGGGGGAGATGTAGTCGCCGACGATCTCCCAGGCGTCCGGGTTGTCGTCGCTGTTCTTGATGCCGACGAGGATGGACTCGTCCGTGGTCATGGCCTGCACCTTGCCCTGCTTGAGGGCGAGAAAGGCCTCGGGATAGGTCTCGAAGGAAATGACGGTGCAGTCGGGTTGGGCCTTCTTCACGTTCTGTTCGGAAGTGGAGCCCTTGACCGAGGCGACCTTCTTGCCGGCGAGATCGGCCACGGAATTGACGCCGCCGCCCTTTTTGACCAGCAGCTTCTGACCGGTCATGAAATAGGTGATGGAGAAGTCGACCTGGTCCTCGCGTTCCTTCTTGTGGGTCATGGTGGCGGCCACGATGTCCACCGCACCCTGGCCGAGCATGGGGATGCGCGTGGAGGAGGTGACGGGCTTGAGTTCCAGTTTCACGCCCAGGCGCTTGGCCAGGGCCTCCATGAGGTCGATTTCGAAGCCCACGATCTGGTTGGTCTTCTCGTCCACGTAGCCGAAGGGCGGCTGGGAGTCCTTGACGCCGGCGACGAGGGCTCCGCGCGCTTTGATGTCGTCGAGCTTGCCGGCGGTGGCGAACGGGGCCGCGCACAGGACGGCGAGGCAGACAAGGGTCGAGATCCAGGCAGTTTTACGCATGGAAGCCTCCTTCGGGGCGGTTGGGGTGTTTTTTCTCCGGGCCGCGGAAAAGCTGGTCACAAGATTTCCTTGAGAAACAGCTTGGTGCGCTCGTGGCGGGGATTGCTGAAGAACTCCCCGGGGGGCGCGCCTTCGATGATCTCGCCGTGGTCCATGAACACCACCCGGTCGGCGACCTCGCGGGCAAAGCCCATTTCGTG
>DQED01000251.1:0-987 GCA_003525525.1 Desulfovibrio sp. | reverse complement strand
TGGCCAGGGCCCGGGCAATGGCCACCCGCTGCTGCTGTCCGCCCGAGAGCTCGGCCGGGTACTTTTTGGCCTGCGTGTGGATGCCCACGCGGTCGAGCAGGGAAAGCGCCAGCTCCTCGGCCTCCTTGCGGGCCATCTTTTTGACCTTGATCGGGGCCAGGGTGATGTTTTTGAGCACCGAGAGATGGGGATAGAGGTTGAACTGCTGGAACACGATGCCGATGTCGCAGCGCAGGCGGTTGACGTCGATGTCATCGCCATGGATGTCGTGGCCGTCGAAGAGGATGTGGCCTTTCTGGTACTCCTCCAGCCGGTTGACGCAGCGGATCAGCGTGGACTTGCCCGATCCGGACGGGCCGCAAATGACGAGCACCTCGCCAGTCTCGACGGCGTCGGAAATGCCTTTGAGGACGTGAAATTCGCCGTACCATTTCTGGACGTTGTGAAATTCGATCATGGGCATGGGCGCGACAATTCCTTTTCCGCCAAACCGCGGCCAAAGGCCCGGCGGCGATCGGGTGGCAGATGTCAGGGCAATCCGTAATGTGCCAAGATGCGGCAAAACGCCCATTTTGTCAAACACGGCGGAACCCTGGAGCGCTTCGCCGCAGCAGCGATTTTCCGTTGCGCAGGAAGCGGCCCTTCCGTAAGCATATCGGTCAGGGAGCGACGATGCGGCTGCGGTGGAAATTTTTCCTGGTCCTTTTGGCCTTCAGCCTGGTGCCGCTTGTGGCGCTCACGGGGTTTACCCGCGGCAATGTCATCCGGCTCGGCCGGGCCATCGCCGACGAAGGCCGGGGAATCCTGACGGGCATCATCAAAAACGAGCTGCGTCAGACCGCCGAGGACTATGCGCTGGTGCTCAGGCGCTCGAAAAGCGCCATGGACTTCAGCGTCACGGTCCTGGCCTCCGAGGCCGAGCGGGCCGTGGCCGGCGCGGGAGCCCGGGCCGCCGAGCCCACGCCGGTCTACCGCGCGCCGGACGTG
>DQED01000250.1:4080-4226 GCA_003525525.1 Desulfovibrio sp. | reverse complement strand
AACAAGAAAAACACCACCGGCCGCCTCGAAGTGAAGAAGTACTGCCCGTTCGACCACAAGCATACGGTCCATCGGGAAACGAAGTAGCAAGGCGCCGGGTTTTAAACGCAGGGCAGTAGCTCCAACGGTAGAGCATCGGACTCCAA
>DQED01000250.1:0-4037 GCA_003525525.1 Desulfovibrio sp. | reverse complement strand
AAGGCGTAGGTCATGGCCAAAGAAAAGACACAGGCGAATCCGTCCGCGCAAGCCGCTCCCCAGGGCGACAAGCCGGCCAAGGCCAAGGCAGCCGCCAAGGCCGGGGCCAAGGGCGTCGAGGCCGCGGCGGGGCAGCGCACGGGCGTTGCGGCGCGCATCGATTCGGCCAAGGAGTTCTTCGAACAGTCCAAGGTCGAACTCAAGAAGGTCACCTGGCCCACGCGTCAGGAGACCGTCAAGACCGGCATCGCGGTCCTCGTGTTCAGTGTTGTCATGGCCATTTACCTCGGCGTCGTCGACATGGCCCTTTCCAGGCTTGTGGCGCTCATCCTCTCTTAACGGGAACGGTCATGACAACGAACGAAGACTCCGGAGACGAGCAGCGCGCACCCGCGCGGTGGTACATCGTCCACACGTATTCCGGTTTCGAGAATCGCGTGGAACAGACCATCCGCGAGATGATGCGCACGGGCCAGGACGGCGGGAGCATCGAGGAAGTGGTCGTCCCCACCGAGAAGGTCATCGAGCTGGTCAAGGGCGAGAAGAAGACTTCCACGCGCAAGTTCTATCCGGGGTACGTCATGGTCAAGATGGCCATGAACGACAACTCCTGGCACCTCGTCCAGTCCATTCCCCGCGTCACCGGCTTCATCGGCGGCAAGAACCAGCCGACGCCCATGCGCGACAGCGAGGCGGACAAGATCCTGAACCTCATGGTCAGCCGCCAGGAACAGCCCCGTCCCAAATACCATTTCGAGCGGGGCGATGATGTCCGCGTCATCGACGGCCCCTTCGGCGGCTTCAACGGCGTGGTCGAAGACGTCAACTACGACAAGGGCAAGCTTCGCGTATCGGTTTCCATTTTCGGCCGCCAGACGCCGGTGGAACTGGATTTCGTGCAGGTGAGCAAAAACTAGGGGCGGCTTCGCCTCTTTTGCAAGGATATTTACAATGGCCAAGAAGATCACCGCCAAGGTCAAGCTGCAGCTTCCGGCCGGTTCCGCCAACCCGTCCCCTCCGGTCGGTCCTGCGCTGGGCCAGCACGGCGTCAATATCATGGAATTCTGCAAGGCGTTCAATGCCAAGACGATGGACCAGAAGGGCACCATCATCCCGGCCTTGATCACCATCTATGCCGACCGCTCTTTCACCTTCGTCACCAAGACTCCTCCGGCGTCCGTGCTCCTGGTCAAGGCCGCCAAGATCGAGAAGGGCTCGGGCGAGCCCAACAAGACCAAGGTGGGCAAGGTCACCAAGGCCCAGATCGAGGAAATCGCCAAGCTCAAGCTCGTGGACATGTCGGCCAACGATCTGGAAGCGGCCTGCCGCTCCATTTCCGGAACCGCCCGCAGCATGGGCATCGAGATCGTCTAACCGGCGCGCGCGCAAGAGGAATTTTCGAGATGGCCAAGCATGGAAAAAAATATCGCGAAGCGGTCAAGGATATTGACCTGCAGGCGAAATTCGACGTCAACGAGGCCATGGCCCTGACGGTCAAGACCGGGGTCGCCAAGTTCGACGAGACCGTTGACGTGGCTTTGTGCCTGGGCGTCAACCCCAAGTATTCCGACCAGATGGTGCGCGGTGCGGTGTCGCTGCCCCATGGTCTGGGCAAGACCGTGCGCGTGCTCGCCTTCTGCAAGGGCGACAAGGAGGCCGAGGCCCGCGAGGCCGGCGCCGACTTCGCCGGCGGCGACGATCTGATCGAGAAGATCAAGGGCGGCTTCCTGGACTTCGACAAGGCCGTGGCCACCCCGGACATGATGGCGACCGTGGGGAAGATCGGCAAGATCCTCGGCCCCCGCGGCCTCATGCCCAACGCCAAGACCGGCACCGTCACCTTCGACATCGGCAAGGCCGTGCAGGAACTCAAGGCCGGCAAGGTCGAATTCAAGGTGGACAAGGCCGGCGTGCTGCATGTGCCGCTTGGCAAGCGCTCCTTCGGTCCCGACAAGCTCCTGGACAACTTCCGGGCGCTGATCGACACCGTCATGCGCCTCAAGCCGTCCGCGGCCAAGGGCACCTACCTCCAGGCCATGGCCCTGGCCACGACCATGGGTCCCGGCATCAAGGTGGACACCCAGTCCGTGCGCAAACTGCTCGAGGGCTGATTCGCCCTCGCAAAAATGCTCGCAATTGTCCCGGGCCAGAGGTACGTCCTCTGGTCGGGGACGATTTTTCGATATAAAACAGGGCATGAAAAGCGAGTCGAAGACAGCGGGTGGGGATGTTCCCCTTAATTTCCCGCCGAGACCCGGCTTTGGCTCACTTGAAGGCCCTCCAACCCGCATGTGGAGGTAGGTACCGTGCAACGTGCGCAAAAAAACGAGATCATCGAAAAAGTGCGCGCCAAGGCGGACCGGGCCGGCATTGCGGTGGTCACCGACTTTCGGGGCATGACGGTCGAGGAGCTGACGGATCTGCGCGTCAAGCTCCGCGCCGCTGGTGTCGACTATCAGGTCGTGAAAAACACCCTGGCCCGACTGGCGGTGAAAGACGGCGTCCACGACGCGCTCAAGGACCATCTGAAGGAGAACAACGCGATCGCCTTCGGGTACGACGACCCCGTCGTCGCGGCAAAGGTTCTTGTGGATTACGCCAAGACCAGCAAGAAGTTCGCGGTCAAGCTCGCCAGCCTCTCGGGGAAGGTCATCGACGCCCAGGGCGTCGCCGACCTCTCCAAGCTGCCGAGCAAGCCGGAACTGCTCGCCAAGGCGCTCGGCACCATGAACGCCGTCCCCACCAATCTGGTCAGCCTGTTCGCGAACACCATTCGCGGCATGCTGTACGCCCTTTCGGCCATCAAGGAAAAAAAGGAAGCCGCGTAATCGCGGTACTTCCGCCAAAGCCAACGTTTCAGGAGGAACCGATTCATGTCCGAGATCACCAAAGAGCAAGTTGTCGATTTCATTGCCAATATGACCGTCCTTGAGCTCTCCCAGTTCATCAAGGAGCTTGAGGAGAAGTTCGGCGTTTCCGCCGCCGCCCCGGCCATGGGCATGATGATGGCCGCTCCCGCCGCCGGCGGCGACGCCGCTCCGGCCGAGGAAGAGAAGACCGAGTTCGACGTCGTGCTGACCAACGCCGGCGGCAACAAGATCGCCGTCATCAAGGTCGTGCGCGCCCTGACCGGCCTCGGGCTCAAGGAAGCCAAGGCCAAGGTCGACGAACTGCCTTCCGTCATCAAGGAAGCCGTGTCCAAAGCCGACGCCGAGGAAGCCAAGAAGCAGCTGGATGAGTCCGGAGCGACCTGCGAAATCAAGTAAGCGCCCTGCGCTTTCGTTCTCGACGGAAAAGAGTGCCCCCTCCGTGCAGGGGCGGGGCGCTCTTTTCCCCTTTTTTGTCTTAGCACCGCTTTTCGAGGCCCACAGCCGGCCAGGCCGCCGGCATACCGGGCGAAACAGGCGCTGCCGCGCCGCGCAAGGCCGATGACGGGCGTTTTCGAGGCCCGAGATCTTCCAACGTCGTAGCCCTGCAACAGAGGAAAAAATGGCCCAGCTGACCAAACATTTCGGCAAGATCGTAAAAACGCTGACCATTCCCCATCTGCTCAATCTGCAGATCGACTCCTACGAGCTCTTTCTGCAAAAGGACGTTCCGCCGACCAGCCGCGAGGACGCCGGGCTTGAGGGTGTGTTCCGCTCGGTCTTTCCCATCGAGGACTTCAATCGAACCGCCTCGCTTGAATATGTCAGCTACGAGATCGGCGAGCCAAAATACGACGTTCCCGAGTGCATCGCCAAGGGCCTCACCTACGAGGCGCCCCTTCGCATCAAGGTCCGCCTCGTCGTCTACGACGTGGACGAGGAGACGGAAAACCGCACGATCCGCGACATCAAGGAACAGGTCATCTACTTCGGCACCGTGCCGCTGATGACCGAAAAGGGCACGTTCATCATCAACGGCACCGAGCGGGTGATCGTCTCCCAGCTGCACCGCTCGCCGGGCGTGTTCTTCGAGCACGACCGCGGCAAGACGCACAGCTCCGGCAAGCTGCTGTTCTCGGCCCGCGTGATTCCCTACCGCGGCTCGTGGCT
>DQED01000035.1:2864-3210 GCA_003525525.1 Desulfovibrio sp. | reverse complement strand
GCCGGTGGCCCAGTGCGCAGTGGCCCTCGAGGAGCAGGCCCTCGCCGTCCGGGCCGCGGTGGCTGAGCGTGCCGGTCGCGGCGGCGAGCCAGCCCAGGCGCTCGGATTCGGGGGGCGGCGTCTCGGCAAGGGGCCAGACGAAGCCGGCGATGCCGCACATGTCAGCGCACGCCCCGCGCCGCCGTCTGGGCGAAAAATTCGAGGATGGCCCGGGTGTTGGCCTCGGGGTCGAACATGCGGGCCACGCGTTCGCGACCGGCCTGGGCCATGGCCACGGCCCGGTCGCGGTTCGCGGCCAGGTCCATGACGGCATCGGCCAGGGCCTCGGGGTCGCGCTGGCGCACGA
>DQED01000035.1:0-2807 GCA_003525525.1 Desulfovibrio sp. | reverse complement strand
TCCATGATGACGTTGGGGATGCCGTCGCGGTCGCCGGTGGGATGCACGACGCTCGGCATGACGAAGATGTCGCTTGCGGCGTAGAGTTCGCCCATGCGGTCGTGGCTGACGAACCCGGGCAAAAAGACGCGGGCGCGCAGGCCGTGGATGCGGACGCGGCGGCGGATGACGGCCGTGGGCCAGGGCATGCCCGCGCCGACCAGGGTGAGCTGGTAGGGAAATCCCCGGCGCGAGAGGATGGCGCAGGCGTCGACGAGCACGTCGAAGCCCTTGGTGCGGCAGAAACGCCCCACCGCGAGCAGCCGGTACGGCGGCTCCATATGCACCGGGGAGCGGCTTTTACCGGCAAGGGTCAGGCTGTTGTAGATCTGGCGGATCTTGCCCGCGGCTTCCGGGGCCATGTCGGCGAGGTAGGCGATGTTGGCCTTGTTGTTGGTGAGGATGGCCACGGCGGCGCGCATCTTTTCGGCCAGCGCCCCGTCCGGGGGGTAGATGTCGCCGGCGCGCGCGGAAAAGGAGAAGGGGATGCCGGACAGGCGCGAGGCCACCCAGGCGGCCGTGGCCGGACCGTTGGCCCAGCCGGCGTGGATGCGGCGGATGCCGTCGGCGAGGAACCTGCGGGCGAGGGAAAAGCCGGCGCACATGGCCCAGACGTTTTCGCCGGCCACTTCCAGGCAGCTCCAGCGCCGGAAGGGAACGCCGGCGAGGATGCGCGCCGTTTCCACGGGGCGGCGCAGCGCCCACCAGGCCATGTCGGCCAGGATGCGCGGAACGGCGGCCATGCCCAGGCGCGTGACGCTCGGCGCGACCTCGCGCATCTGGGGGGAAAGGTGCCTCGCGGCCTCGCCGTAGAGCGCGTAGACGCGAAACGGCATGCCGGCGGCCTTGGCGTTTTCCACCTCCCGGAAGATGAAGGTTTCCGAAGGCAGCGGATACCACAGGAGGATATAGGCGGTTTTGGGGAGGCTCAAATCGTATGCTCGCCTGCTGAGGGCTTGGCGTTTCCGGACAACGGCGGCTATGTAGTCCAGGGAGCGGCGCGCTGTAAAGCCGGGAAGGCCAAACGGCGCAAAGCGCTTGCGCCCCGGGCGGCTTACGGCTAAGCATAGGGTTGGGATATGCCGCGCGCGGCGTGCCCGAAGCTGCGGCGGGGGCGGGCTGGCTTTTTTGGGCGATAACGGCAAGCGGGCAGGGAACCTCGATGGCGCAGACCAACATTCTCCTGGAAACCGGGACCAACGAACTCGAAATCATCGAATTCTACATCGACGAGGCGCCCGAAGAGGGCGTCAAGCCGTACCGCGCCTACTACGGCGTCAACGTGGCCAAGGTGCTGGAGATCATCCGCCTGCCCAAGGTCACCGGCATGCCGCAGACGCCGCATCCGTGCGTGATCGGCACGTTCAACCTGCGCTCCCGCGTCATCCCCCTGATCGACCTGAGCATGTGGCTCGGCAAGCCTATGGCCCGCGACGCCAACACCAAGGTCATCGTCTCGGAGTTCAACAAGGTCATCAACGCCTTCATGGTCTCGGGCGTCACGCGCATCCACCGCCTGAGCTGGTCCGAGGTGGAACCGCCCTCGGGCTACGTGACCTCTTTCGCCGCCAACAATTTCACGGGCGTGGTGAAGTTCCCGGACCACATCGTGCTGCTGCTCGACATGGAGCAGATCATCTGGGACTTGAACCCCGCCCTGGCCATGAAGACCGAACGGGAAAAGCAGGAAGCCTCCATCCCCGAACCCCAGCGCTCGGCCTACAAGACCCTCGTGGTGGACGACTCCAACTCCATCCGCCGCCTGATCGCCACGTATTTGGAAAAGGACGGCTTCGAGGTGTTGCAGGACATCAACGGGCAAAACGCCTGGGATCGACTGATGGCCTGGAAGGAAGAGACGGTCAAAAACGGCGTGCCGCTCGCGCACAACGTCAACCTCGTCGTGACCGACATCGAAATGCCGTCGATGGACGGGCACACCCTTTGCCGCAAGATCAAGGACGACCCGGTGCTCAAGGATCTGCCGGTGGTGCTGTTCTCGTCGCTGATTAACGACCAGCTCTACCACAAGGGCCTTTCGGTGGGCGCGGACGACCAGGTGACCAAGCCCGAGGTCGGCACCCTGGCCGAACGGGCGCGCAAGCTCATCGAGGAGCGGCGCTAGCGCGGCGGCGGGCCCGAGGCCCGCTTCGAAATTTTTCCACTGCCCCAGGCGTTTTCACGGCGACGTTTTCAACGGACCGTCATCATCCGGGCGTATTTTTCTCGAAACCCGGGAGCGTCGCCTGTGGCGGGCCGCGACGCGGGGCACGGGAAGCGCCGCAACGGACGTCATGGGGCGGACGCGGCGGCGCGCCTTGCGGACGGGATGTTTGTCCGCAAACCACTGTTGTGCAGACGAGGCGTTTTCCATGCGGATGTTGCTTGTTGTCCGCGACGATCGGGCCAGGGACCGTTACATCGAGGAACTGGCCGCCCTCGGGGCCGCATGCGACGTGGCCCTGACATCGGAAGGGCTGCAGGCGGCCACGCGGCACTGCCGGTACAACGGCGTGCTCTTCGACGTGCCGACCCTGGTGCGGGCCAAGGATCTCGACCGCCGCCTGCTGCAATCCCTGACGGAAATCTATCCCTCGGCGCGGCTCAAGCACGACCCGGCCACGGGCATGGTCTACGCCCTGGGCAACAACGCGGGTCCGGGCTCGCGCGACGGACTGTCGGTGTTCGTGGCGGCCTGCCGGGATTTCCTGCCGCGGGGGATGCGGCGCGGGGAGCGCGTGGAGGCGCACCTGCCGGCGGTGCTCTGG
>DQED01000172.1 GCA_003525525.1 Desulfovibrio sp. | reverse complement strand
GAGCAGCGCGGCCGCGCAAGCCGCAAACGCGAGAGCGCGGCGCGGGCCGCGCGACGAGGCGAACTGGCGGGCTGTCGGCATGGATTTCCCCGAGGGTCGTCAAACTGCTTTCTGGTAAGGGATTTCCGGAGCGACCGCAAGGCGGGGCCGCGCGTTGTGGTCCTTCCGGTTATGGTGTAAAAGCCAGTGCGCCAAGCTCCGGCGAACGCCATTCCTCCAGCGCGCGCCGACAACCCCAATGGCATTCAGGCAACTTATGACATCCAAGCGTTTATTCGCCGGCACGCTTTCCGCCCTGGCCCTGTGCCTGGCCCTGCTGCCGGCCGCCACGGCCCGGGCCGAGATCCTGACCTTTCTCGGCAAGAGCTATTGCCCCATCAAGTACGAAATCACCTGGCCCTTCGTCACCAAGGCCGACAAGAGCGTGACCCAGGGCAGCGGCATCACCGCCAACGTCTACGAACTGCCCAAGGAAAAGGACACCCGGGAGAGATCCGCCGCGGAGCTCGGTTCGGACATGCGCCGGCTGCGCATCCTGTCCGCCCCGCTCAAGGTGGGCGACAAGGTGGACGAGGACCAGATCCTCGTCACCTACGAGATGCCGCTTGAAAACCTCATGGCCGAGAAGCAGGCCCTTTCCCGCGCCGACCTCAACAACGAGGACCATGCGCTGGCCTTTGTGGAGCATCAGCTCGACGTCATCCGCCAGCAGCAGGCGGACCTGGAAAACCAGGCCGCGGACCAGTCCGTCGCGCCCAACACCGTCCGCTACAACCAGCGGGAAATCGAAGCGCTCATGCTCCAGCGCGACTTCCTCCGGGAAAAGCGCGACCTGGCCCAGCAGCGCTACGACAACGCGGTCCTCATCGCCAAGTCCAAGTACGGGAAGAACCAGGATATCCACGACTTGCCGCGCGTGGGCTACATCCGTGCTCCGGGCAACGGCTACGTGCTGTGGACCAATTCCAGCCTCGTGCCCGGCATGGCCTTCACCAAACAGGCCTCGCTGCTCACCGTCGGCCGCCTGGACCCCATCATCGTCCGGGCCTCGGTGCACGAGATCGCGGCGCAAAAGCTCAAGGTCGGCGACAAGGCCACCGTGGTCTTCCACGCCATGCCCGGCCAGCCCTACCAGACCACCATCTCCAAGATCGACTTCGTGGCCCAGCCGGCCATGCTGCAGCAGCCCTCCTTCTACGAACTGGAAATGACCCTGCCGAACCCCGACCTGCGCATCAAGGAAGGCATGCGCTGCGACGTCACGGTAGACCTCGACGCCGCCAAGTGACGCCGCGACGCATGCCCCGGGAGACCCCCGCCACGTGACGCCGCCCCGCTCCCTGGCCCGCAACTTCCTGGCCCTGGCCCTGTCGCGCGCCGTCCAGATCGCCAGCGGTTTCTTCGTGCTCCTGGCCGTGGCCCGGGGTCTCCCTCTCGACGCCTACGGCACGTACGCCTCGGTCACGGCCCTGGCCGGGGCCGTGGCGGCCATGACCTACTTCGGCATCCAGCAGATCATGATCCGCGAGATGGCCGCGATGCCGGGCCGGGGACCGGCCATCGTCGGCCAGGCCCTGGTGTTGCGCCTGGGCATGATCGCGCTTTCGGGCGTGGTTCTGGCCGTCGTGGCCGTGTTCGCGAGCTACGGCCCCGAGGCCCGGCTGGGGCTGGCCCTGGCCTTTTGCCTGGAGGCCAGCCGGTCGCTGACCATGCTCGGCTGCGCCGTGTTCCAGGCCCACGAACGCATGGGCTACGAACCGCCCCTGTCCATCGTGTCGGGGCTGGCCTCCGTGGCCCTGGTCGGCGCGGCGCTGTGGCTGAAGCTCGGCTACCCGGGCGTGCTGGCCGGACTGGCCCTGGCCGCCCTCCTGTACGCGCTGCTGGCCTGGGGCGTGGTCTGGCGCTTCCTGACGCGGCCGTCCCTGCGCTTCGACGGAAAAGGGCTGTGGCGCATGCTCGGCGCGGCCTCGGTGGTCGGGCTCGGCGTCTTTTTCCACCAGAACCTGTTTAGGGCCAACACCCTGGCCCTGTCCTTCCTGGCGGCTCCGGCGGCCGTGGCCGATTTCCAGGCCCCCCACGAATTCATCCTCAAGCTCGAGATCCTGCCCCAGGCGCTGATGCTCGCGGTGTTTCCGGCCCTGGCCCGCCTGGCCCCCATCGACCCCTTGGGCGCGCGGCGGCTTTTCCGGCTCGTCTTCCGCCACACCCTGCACGTCATGGCCCTGCCTTCGATCCTGCTCGCCGTCTACGCCGAACCGGCCTGCGTGCTCCTTTTCGGCCACAAATTCGCCGGCGCGGCCATGGTCCTGCGCCTGCTCGCCCTGGCGCTGGCCCCGCTGGCCCTCGACATGCTCGTCAACAACGTCCTGGTGGCCATCGGCCGGCAGCGCTACGCGCTCTATTACGCCGCGGCCGCCCTGGCGCTCAACGTCGCGGGCAACGCCTACGCCGTGCCGCGCTACGGAGCCGTGGGCTCGGCCGTGGTGGCGCTTTGCTCCTACGCCTGGCTGCTGGTCTTTTCCACGCGCTTCGCCGCCCGCCACGAGTTCCGGCCCCACGCCCTGGGACCACTGCTGCGGGTCCTGTGTGCCGGCGGCGCATGCCTGGGGGCCTGCCTGCTGTTGCGCCACGCGCCGCTGCTCGGCGCGGCGTGCGGCGCGCTGGTCTACGCCGGCGTGCTGGCCGGGCTCAAGGCCTTCGGCCCCCACGACCTGGCGGAACTGCGC
>DQED01000399.1:16205-16730 GCA_003525525.1 Desulfovibrio sp. | reverse complement strand
GTGGCCGCCGACGGGCGCGAGATGCTCGGGGCGGCGACGCCCCTGGGCCGGGACGGCTGGCGGCTGGTCAGCGATCTGCCCGTGACGCACGTGCTCGCCGGTTACCGGCGGCAGATGCGCTGGGTGTTTTTCGGGGCGGTGGCCACCCTTCTGGTCGTGCTGCCGCTGGTGTTGCGCCTTTCGCGCAATATCGAGCGCCCGCTGACGGGGCTGGCGGCGTATGCCCGGGAATTGCACGACACGCGCTACGCGGCGGCCTGCCCGGTCGCCAGGTCCGACGGCCTGCCACGCGAGGTGGCGGAACTGCGCGACGCCTTCTGCCAGATGTCCGGGGAGATCCGTTCCTATGTCGAGGAGGTGGAGCGGATCAGCGTGGAGGACGCCCTGACCGGGTTGTACAACCGGCGGTTCCTCTTTTCCGGGGGGCGCAAGCTCCTGGAGGCCTCGGTGCGGGCGCAAAGGCCCTGCGCCTGCCTCATGCTCGACGCGGACCATTTCAAGGTCGTCAACGACACCTACGGCCAC
>DQED01000399.1:0-16181 GCA_003525525.1 Desulfovibrio sp. | reverse complement strand
CGCTATGGCGGCGAGGAGTTCGCGGTGCTGCTCACGGGCGCCACCGCCGCCCAGGCGGCGGCGCTTGCCGCGCGCTTCCGCACGGTCCTGGCCGGCAATCCCTGCCGCATCGACGGCACGTTCCTTTCGGTCACGGTCAGCATCGGCGTGGCCGAGGCCCGGGAGCGCGTGGAATACGGCGAGAACGCCCTGGAGGACATGCTGGCCCGGGCGGACAAGGCGCTCTACGCCGCCAAGGCCGCCGGTCGCGACCGGGTGGCCGTGGACGGGGCGTAGCCAGGGCTTGCCGGGGATTCGCGGGCCTGGCCGCCTAGCGGGAGAAAATCCCGCGGGCGCGCCTAGTGCCCGGTCAGCTTGTACTTCTTGAGCTTGTATTGCAGCAGGCTNNCTCCGCCGCCTTGACCTGGACGAGGTTGGAGCGGGCCAGCGCGCGGCGAATGAGCGCCGCCTCGATCTTCTCCAGGGTCTCGCCAAGGTTGATGGTCAGCGGCAGCAGGTCCACGGCGGACTTGTACTGGCTTTCCTCGTCGCGGATCTCGCTCGGCAGGTCCTCGACCACGATGACGTCGCTGCCGGCGAGCACCACGCAGCGCTCGACCACGTTTTGCAGCTGGCGCACGTTGCCCGGCCACTCGTAGGCCGTGAGGTACTCCATGGCCTCGGGCGAGAACCCCTTGAAGGTCTTGCCGTTCTCCTTGGCGTAACGCTCCAGGAAGTGGGCGGCGAGGATGGGGATGTCCTCGCGGCGCTCGCGCAGGGGCGGCGTCTGGATGTGGACGACATTGAGGCGGTAGTAGAGGTCCTCGCGGAACGTGCCGGCGGCCACGGTCTCGGACAGGTTGCGGTTGGTCGCGGCCAGGATGCGGATGTCCACCTCGATGGGGTCGGCTCCGCCCACGCGCTCGAACTTGCGTTCCTGGATCACGCGCAGGAGCTTCACCTGCAACTCCGGGGAGAGCTCGCCGATCTCGTCGAGGAAGATGGTGCCGCCGTGGGCCATCTCGAACCGGCCGCGCTTGCGGGCCACGGCCCCGGTGAACGAGCCCTTCTCGTGGCCGAAGAGTTCGGATTCGAGCACGCCGGACGCCAGGGCCATGCAGTTGACGGAAATAAACGGCGCGTCCTTGCGCGGCGAGGCGTAGTGGATGGCCTTGGCCACGAGCTCCTTGCCCGTGCCCGATTCGCCGGTGATGAGCACCGTGGATTTCGTGGGCGCGGCCTTGCGCACCATTTCCAGCACGCGCTGCATGGCCTTGCCCCGGCCGATGATGTTCTCCGAGGAGAAGCGGTCCTCGAGGGACTGGCGCAGCAGCATGTTCTCGCGTTGGGCCGCGGCGAAGCGGCTGGCCTTTTCCACGGTGAGCAGCAGTTCGTCGTTGGCGAAGGGTTTGGCGATGTAGTCGAAGGCCCCGATGCGCATGGCTTCGACCGCGCCTTCGATGCTGCCGAAGGCGGTCATGATGATGACCGGAATGTAGGGGAAGTTGCGCTTGACGTGTTCGAGCACCTGCTGCCCCGTGACCTTGGGCATCTTCATGTCCGTGATGACCACGTCCACTTCGGATTCGTCGAGGAAGGCGAGCCCGGTTTCCGGGTCGTCCAGGGCGGTCACGGCGTAGCCCGCGTCCCCGAGCATGGCTTCGAGGATGAGCAGGTAGTTCTTTTCGTCGTCGAGGATCAGTATCTGGCTTGGCATGGCGTCTTCTCTGGGGATGCTGGGAAACGTCCCGGGCGGCGGCGTCCGGGGGCCCTCAATTGAGCAGGCAATCGGCGACCAGATCGTAGGGCACCTTGCGCCCCGGGTCCGGGCTCTTGAACACGTCGGCGCGCAGTGCGGAGGCGATGGCGCAGGCCAGGAGGAAATTGCCTTTCTTGTTCGGATGCGAAAAATCGTCGTACACGGCGCGTCGGTCGGCCAGGGCGTAGATCGCGGGCTGGGGGTCGATCAGGGGAATCTGCCAGGCCGCGGCCAGCTCCCGGTTGGCCTTGGCGAGCAGGGGGGCCGCCTGCCAGAACAGGTTGAACTCGAAGGGTTTGATCAGCGTCTTCAGTTCGTTGTAGTTGTCGCCGCGCCCCACCTTGTCGCTGAAATTCCAGGGATAGTTGACGATGACCGCCTGGATGCCCCTGGCGCGGCAGTCCGCGAGCATGGCGTCCATATTGGTCTTGTAAAGGGCGATGGCCCGGGTCAGCGTCTCGGTCATGTCCTGGTCGGCCGTCTTTTCCAGCCGCCTGTCGATGATGCCGTTTTCCAGCTTGTCGCGCAGCCGGCGCGCCACGGTGCTGTGCGCCGCCAGCCGCTGCAGCCAGGGCGCTTCCAGCCAGGGGACGGTCATGGGCCTGGGGCGGCCGATGGCCTGCCAGGTCTCGTTGGTCAGCAGGGACGCGGTGACGTCGGCCTCGCCCATGAGAAAGACGATGCAATCCGGGGCAAGGCGCGCGAAATCGTGTTCCATGCGGTAGCGCTGGTGGTCGGAGAGGTAGCCCGGCACGCCGGCGTTGACCACCTCCACGCGCTTGTCCGCGACCGGGTCCGCCGCGAACAGGCGTTGGAGGATGCCCGGATAGGTCGTGTCGTTGTGGACATTGACGCCGTTGGTCACGGAATCGCCCACGCAGAGGATGCGATAGACGCCGGGCGCTTTTTCGAGGGGGATCTCCGGGCCGCGAAAACCCATCGAATTGATGGAGTTGGCACCGGGGCCGCCAGGGCCCACGGCGCCGGGCACGAACGTGAAGCCGAGAAGGGGATCGCGCCTGCACGCCCAGTCGATGCGTTCGGGCCGGACCGGGTCGGGGGGGCCGAGGAAAAGCCGGGCGAGTCCTTCGCTGCCCGCGAGCAGCGCCAGGATGACGACGCCGGCGATGCACAAGCGTTTCATGGGCGTGTTATGACCGAATTTCAGGCCGGAGGAAAGCGCATGGCCACGCGCGCCCCGCCTTCGGGGGCGTTGGCGAGGGTCAGCGAGCCGCCGTGGCTTTCGAGGATGTTGCGCACGATGGCGAGCCCCAGGCCCGTGCCGGCGTCCTTGGTGGTGAAGAAGGGGTCGAGCAGGCGGTCCTTGTTTTCCGGGCAGAACCCCGGTCCGGTGTCGGTCACGGTCAGGGTCACGGCGTCGGGCCCGGACTCGGCCGCGACGGTGATGGCCGCCGGCCGGGACGGCTCCTCGGCCATGGCGTCCAGGGCGTTGGAGACGATGTTGTACACGGCCCGGTAGAGCAGGTCCTTGTCCCCGCGCACGAAGAGCCCGGGCGCGTAGGCGCGCGTGACGGCGACGCCCTGGTCCTCGCACTTCTGCTCAAGAAACGTGAGCGCCTGGTCGCAGGTCACGGCGAGGTCCACCTCGTCCTGGCGCGGCGTCTTGGGCCGGGCGTAGTCCAGGAAATCGCCCACGGTCTTGGACAGGCGCTTGGATTCGTCGAAAATCGCGCCGAGCAGCTTGGCGTTGACGCCGTCGGCGTCCTTGTTGCGCTTGAGCAGGAGTTCCGCCGTGGAGCGGATGATCCCCAGCGGGTTCCTTATCTCGTGGGCGATGCCGGCGACCATGCGGCCCATGCCCGCGAGCTTTTCCTGCTGCTGCAGCTCGCGTTCGAGCAGTTCGCGCTCGGCGATGCGCTGGGCGTTGATGCGCCCGGCGCGGCTGATGATCACGCGCAGGATGAAAAAGAGCAGAAGCGACGAGGTCAGGGTGGTGACGATGATGATGCGCTGGAAATCCACGACTTTCTGGTAGTCGGAGGTGATGTCCTGGGTGAACTCCAGCACGCCCATGATGAAGCCCTGGGGGTTGCCCGGCACCAGCGAGCGTTCCGTGCGCAGGGGGTAGATAGTGCGCAGGGTCACGGCGTCGGGCTTGGGGTGGAAGTCGAAGATGCCGCCGAACATGCCCGCGCGGCTGACGACCTGGAAGCTCGAATTGCCCTGTTCGAGGGCCTCGAGGATGGCCGTGCCGGCGTAGCCCGTCTGCCCCACGAGCTCCTTGTCCGTGGAGAACGACACCCGCTTGTCGAAGTCGTAGATGCGCACTTCGCTGACGTGGAAGCTGTGGATGGTCGTGAGCACGGTCTTTTCCAGCCGGTCGTACTGGGCGGGCTGGGACAGCTCCACGCGGCCGAAGCCGATGACCGTGGGCAGGGTGAAGCGCTGGTAGATCTGGTGGTTGAGGTTTTCGGCCAGAAGCAGCGCGAATTCCTTCTGCTTGGAGAGCACGTCCTGGCGGGCGTAATTGGACAGGAAGATGGACAGGAACAGGTTGACCAGCAGGATCAGGGCCAGGGAACTCCACGACAGGAACTTGACCAGCCCGAGGTACTGGTCGCCTTCCGAACGGGCGGTCTTCTTCACGCCGGGTTCCCTGGCCGCAGCATATCGCGGAATGTCACAGTTTGCCCAGGAAGTCGCCCATGGCCGTGAGCGCCTTTTCCAGGGTGGCGTCGTCCGTGGCGTAGGAAAGGCGCACGCAGCGGTCCTCGCCGAAGGCCACGCCGGGCACCGTGGCCACGCCGGCCTCGCCTAAAAACGCCTCGGACAGGGCCGTGGAATCGGGCACGGCCGCGGTGTAGTACTCCGACAGGCAGGGGAAGAGATAGAACGCGCCGTCGGGTGTGGGGCAGATGGCCTTTTTCCAGGTCTTGATGATGGAAAGCGCCAGATCGCGGCGGCGCTTGAAGGCCTGGCGCATCTCCTCCACGCAGTCCATGGGCCCGGTCAGGGCGGCGATGGCCGCCTTCTGGGCGATGGAGCAGATGTTGGAGGTGGACTGGCTCTGCAGGGTGGACATGGCCCGGATCAGGCTCGGGTGGCCCAGGGCGTAGCCCACGCGCCAGCCGGTCATGGCGAAGCTCTTGGACAGGCCGCCGACCACGACGATGTGGTCGGGGTGCAGTGCGAAGCAGCCGGCCATGGAGGCGGGCTTGGCCGGCTCGTAGACCAGCCGGTCGTAGATTTCGTCGGAGACGATGACGATGTCGCGGGCGACCGCCCAGTCCATGATGGCGTCGAGGGCCTTGGCGGTGTAGTGCGCGCCGGTGGGGTTGGAGGGCGAATTGAGGATCAGCGCGCGGGTGGTCGGGGTGGCGGCCCGGTCGAGATCCTCGACCGTGACGAGGAAGCCGTTTTCCGGGGTGCTCGGCACGGGCACGGGCGTGGCCCCGGCCAGGCGGACCATGTCCGGGTCGCTCACCCAGTAGGGCGCGGGCACGAGCACTTCGTCGCCGGGGTTGAGCAGTGCCATGAACAGGGTGTAGAGGGCGTGCTTGCCGCCGCTGGTCAGGATGACCGATTCCTTGGGCATGGGCACGCCGTAGGTGTTTTTGTAGTAGGCGGTCACGGCCTCGCGCGCGGTGTGGATGCCCGGCACCGGAGTGTAGCGGGTGAAGTTGTCGTCGATGGCCTTTTTGGCGGCGGCCTTGATGTGGTCGGGAGTGTTGAAATCGGGTTCGCCGGCCGAGAGGTCGAGGATGGCCTTGCCCTGGCGACGCAGGTCGGCGGCTTTGGCGGCCATGCCGAGGGTTGCCGAAGGGGCGACGAGACGCATACGAAGCGCGGTGCGCATGGCCCGGAATCCTTGCTTAGGGGTTTTCGCCTGCGGCCGCGGACACGCGGCCGTCTGTCAATATAGCCTCAATCGCGAAAAAGGTAAATCATGGTTCCCCGCTCGGAAGTTCCCGTGACCCTGCCCCTGCCCGGTCCCCTGGTCACGGCCCGGTTCGTGCGCCGCCGCGTGCGCTTCCTCATCGACGTGGAAGGCGACGCCGGCCCCTTCACCGCCCACGCCAACAACACCGGCTCCATGCTCGGCCTTTTGCGCCCGGGCCGGCGCGTCGGGCTTTCCGTGTCCGACAACCCCAAGCGCAAGCTGGCGCACACCCTGGAGATGGTGCGGCTTCCCGATTTCCGGGGGGATTTCTGGGTCGGCGTCAACACGCTCACGCCCAACCGCCTCTTTCGCAAGGCGTTTCTCGCCGGGGCCTTTCCCGACCTCGCCGGCTACGATGCCGTGCGGCCCGAGCCCGCCTTCGCCCGCGGCAGGCTCGATTTCGCGCTTTCCGGCCCGGCCGGGCAGTGTTTCGTGGAATGCAAAAACGTCACCATGGTCGAGGACGGCGCGGCCATGTTCCCGGACGCGGCCACGCAGCGCGGCTGCAAGCATCTGGTCGAACTGACGCGCCTGGCCCGGGAGGGAAGCGCCCGCGCCGCGCTTTTTTTCTGCGTGCAGCGCCCGGACGGGGACTGCTTCGCCCCGGCGGCGGTCATCGACCCGGACTATGCGGCGCTGTTTCGCCAGGCCGTGGCCGCCGGCGTGCTCGTGCTCGCCTACCGCGCGGCGGTGGACGAGGCGGGGGTGCGCCTCGGCGGACGCCTGCCGCTGGCGCAGGCCTGTTTGTAAGCGGCTACGTCCTGCTCGCGGCGCGCCCCAGGATGCGCCGGGCGGCCGGGGCTTCCACGAAACGCGAGAGGAGCAGGCCCGCGACCACGGTCGCGGCCATGCCGATGCCAAAGACCGCCGGCCACATCCCCGGCAGGAGGCGCGAAAGGGCCTGCCACGGTTCGAGGGTCAGCGGCTGGAGCAGGTAGACCGACAGGCTCGCCCCGGCAAAGGCGCGCACGGACCGCGCACCCGCCCATGCCGGCGCGCGCGCGGCAAGCCCCAGGCATACCGCCGCCAGCAGCGGCGCGTACAAGGCGTTGTTGGCGAGCACGGACAGGAAGAACGCGTCGTGCGGAAAGGGGACGAACGCCAGCAGGCAAAGCCCCGCCCCGGCCGCGGCTCCGAGCCATGCCGGCGGGCGCGCGCCCAAAAGGAACAGCCGGGCCGTGACCATGCCGCACAGGAACTCGGGCAGGCGCAGGTACGGGGCGGTATAGGTCAGCCACTGGAAAAAGAGTCCGGCCAGGTCCGCGGCATGGTCCGCAAAACCCGGATGGCTGGCGGCGACCCGGGAAAAAAGCGCGGGCCAGGACGCCGCGATCCAGGCGTCGGCGCAGACGGCCGCGCCCAGGGCGCAGGCGGCGGTGACAAGGGCCGCGCGTCTTGTCGCCAGGGCGCTGACCGGGCGCAGCAGCAGCGGAAAGAGCAGGTAGAAAAAGACTTCGGTGCTGACGGCCCAGCCGATGGGGAAAAGGGACGGCGCTTCGGGCGCGAAAAACCAGGTCTGGACCAGGGTGGCATGGGCCAGCACGTCGCCGGGATAGCGGGAGAAGAGGCCGGGTTCGTGCCGCAGGGCCAGTCCCAGGTGCGCAAGCAGCAGCAGGAGGTAGACCGGGTAGACGCGGGCCAGCCGGGCCAGGGCGAAGCGCTTCGCGGAAAACGCCGGCGCGTCCGGGCGCGGGGCGTGGGTGTAGAAGAGCACGAAGCCCGAGAGCACGAAAAAGCCCGACAGTCCCGCCTGGGTCAGCCGCGCCGCAGGAACGGCCAGGAACGGATGCTGCGGCAGGGGCGTGAGCCAGGACAGGGCGTGCCCGGCCAGCACGGCAAGGGCCGCCAGGGCGCGAAAGCCTCCGAGGCCGGCCAGAAACGGCGGCTTGCCGCGTCCTTTTTCCATCGGCAAGCCCCTACCAGGAAGCGCCCGGCCTGAAAAGCCGGCCGGCGCGGAGATGACAAAGCGGCCATGAGTTCGTATTCTAAAAAAAGCGACCCCGGGACGACCGGCGTCCCCATCCCCAAAGCCTTTTTCCAGACGGAATCCATGACGCACACCCTTCGCCCCAAAGACCTGCGCGCGGCCTGCGACCCCGCATCCCTGCCCTTTGCCGACAGCCGGGAAATTCCCGACGACCCGGCCGCCCTGGCCAAGACCCAGCCCCGGGCCCACGCCGCCCTGAGCCTGGCGCTGTCCATCGCCGGACGCGAATACAACGTCTACCTCGCCGGCGATCCCGGCATGGGCCGCACCCATTTCGCCCGCCGCTTCCTCGACCCCGAGGCGGCCAGGGGCAAGGTGCCGCCGGACTGGCTCTACGTCCACAATTTCGACGACCCGGACAGGCCGCGCGCCGTGTCCCTGCCGCCCGGCCAGGGCAAGGGCTTCAAGGCCGCTTTGGCCAAGGCCGTCGCCGACATGCGCGAGGAGATCCCGGCCCGCTTCGAGCGCGAGGCCTACCAGACCGAGAAGCAGTCGCTGCTGCGCGGCTACAACGCCGACCGCGAAACCGTGCTCGACGAGATGGAGGAGCGCGCCAAGTCCGAGGGCTACAGCCTGTTCGTGGACGACCAGGGCGGCTTCACCCTCTATCCGCTGCTCGAGGGCAAGGTCGTTTCCGACGAGGAATTCGAGCGCCTGGACCCGGAACTCAAGAAATCGCTCAAGGCCAAGGGCGACCGGCTCCTGGAGGAAATGGGCACGGCCCTGCGGCGGCTGTCCAAGGAGGAGCGCGGCTACCGCGACCGGGAAAAGGACCTGGAGCGCGCCACGGCCGGCGAGGTCGTGGACGCCCATCTGGCCGCGCTCGCGCCCTACCGCGAGGCCAATCCGGCCATCGACGGGTTCCTTGCCGCCATGCGCGCCGACATCCTGGACAACCTCGACGCCTTCATGCCCCAGGCGGCGCAGGCCGCCGCGCCGCCCCCGGCCCACGGCGAGGCGCCCTATCCCGACGACATCTTCTACCGCTACGAGGCCAATCTGTTCGTGGACAACGGCTCGCTCACGGGCGCGCCCGTGGTCATCGAGGACCACCCCACCTACTTCAACCTCATGGGCTGCATCGAGCGCGAATCCGAGATGGGCGCGCTCTACACCGATTTCACGCTGATCAAGGCCGGCTCCCTGCACCGCGCCAACGGCGGCTTCCTCATCATCCGCGTGGACGACATCTCGGCCAACATCGGGGCCTGGGAGGGGCTCTTGCGCGCCCTGCGCTCGGGCCTTGGCCGCGTGGAGGATCCGGCCGAGGGCGGCGAGCACGTGCGCACCCGCACCATCGAGCCCGAGCCCGTGCCCCTCGATCTCAAGGTGGTGCTCGTCGGGCCCGACGAAGCCCACGAAATGCTCCTTTACAACGACGAGCGCTTCGGCAAGCTCTTCAAGCTCAAGGCCCACCTCCAGGAGACCATGCCGCGCAGCGAGGAAAACGTGCGCGTCTACCTGTCGCTCGCGGCCCGGGCCATCGCCGAGGCCGGGCTGCCGCCCTTCGACCGCGACGCCCTGGCCGGGCTCGTGGAATACGCCTCGCTCCTGGCCGAGGACCAGGCGCGCCTTTCGCTCAAGCTCCCCCTGGCGCGCGAGCTCATGATCGAGGCCGCGGCACTGGCCCGGCGCGAAGGCGCGGAGCTGGTCGGCGCGGCCCACTTGGGCCTGGCCCGGCGCGCCCGGGATTTTCGCGCCAACCTCTACGAGGAGGAGTACCTCGAGGAGTACGACCGCGAGATGATCAAGGTCGCCACCACGGGCGAGGCCGTGGGCAGGGCCAACGGCCTGTCCGTGCGCATGTACGGCGACTACGCCTTCGGCTTGCCGCACCAGATCGCCTGCACGGTCGGCGTCGGGCACGGCGGCATCCTGGACCTCGAGCGCGAGGCCGAGCTCGGCGGGCCCATCCACACCAAGGGCATGATGATCTTAAAAAGCTACCTCATCGGCCGCTTCGCCCAGGACAAGGCGCTGGTCATGACCGGCTCGCTGTGCTTCGAGCAGAGCTACGCCGAGGTGGAGGGCGATTCGGCCTCGGGCGCGGAGCTGGCCGCGCTGCTCTCGGCCCTGGCCGAGCGGCCGATCAAGCTGCGCTACGCCATGACCGGCGCGGTCTCCCAGTCCGGGGCCATCCTCGCCGTCGGGGGGCTCAACGAGAAGATCCGCGGCTTCTTCACGGTCTGCCGCCGCCGCGGCCTCACCGGCGACCAGGGCGTGCTCCTGCCGGCGGACAACGTGGTCAACCTCATGCTCGACGACGACATCCTGGATGCCGTGGACAAGGGGCTTTTCCACATCTACCCCGTGACAACCATCGAAGAGGTCATGGAGATTCTGACCGGCATTCCGGCTGGCGCGCCCGGCCCCGACGGGAAGTTCCCGCCCGAGAGCCTCTTCGCCCTGGTGGACGCGCGGCTCTCGCGCATGGCCCGCTGCGCGCCCATGGGCTTCTCGCAGCAGCAACCCGGACAAGGATGAGGCCATGGCCAGCAACTGGTTCGACGAGAAACGCGCCGAGTTCATGCGCGACCTGCTGCGCGACTACTGCCTGGCCGTGCAGGTCCTGGAACGGCTTTTCCGCGATTTCGACCGTACCGGCGCCATGGCCTTCGAGGATTTGAAGGACCTGCTCGGCGAGGAGATGAACAAGGGCCTGTTGTGGCGCCTCAAGGACACGGCCCATCACCTCTTCCGCGAAGGCGGCGGCGTGAGCCTCGTCGGCCAGTTTCTCGACTGGTGCATCGGCTACATTTTCCACGAGTCCATGAAGCTCAAGGAAGACGCCTACCAGCAGCAGAACTACGCGCCGTGGTTTCGCTCCATGCAGGAGCGCGAGCTGCCCGAACCCGACCTCATCATCAGCCGCGAGCTGTTCCAGCTGCTCATGCAGACCGCCGAGAGCATGCAGCGCGAGATCCGCCGCATCCGCTTCCTGTTCGGCGAATGCCGCAAGCTCTTCCCGCTTTTCTTCGCCGACCAGAAGGAAAACCACTGGCTGGCCCGGTTTCTCTTCAAGCGCAACGAGCTCGTGCGCGAGGTCTTCGGCCAGGGCTACCGGGAACTCGTGCGTGGCGTCTACGGCAACACGCCGGAATTCCTCTACGTCATGGCCTCGCGCAGCCTGCGCGAGGGCGGCTGGATGCAGCAGGCCGCCGAAGCGGCCGAGGAAGCCTGCCGCCTGTGCCCCCAAAGCGAACCCGCCCGCCGCGAAAAGGAAATCGTCGACACCTGGCGCGCCCATTTGCGCGCGTGAGGGGGGGATGCGGGGAAGCAGGGGGGAAGATGCCTCCGGCGGCCGGGGGGGATAATCCCCCCCGGACCCCCTTGGCGGGGTGAAGGTCAGTTTGACAGGAACAGTTGGCTCCAGCAGGCCGGTCGATGGCGGGGCCATGGTTGCGGGCAATCGACGAAACGGCATTTTGACTATACAAGAGCCCCCATGGGCACACAATCGGTTCCGGGTTCCCTGCCGCGCTCCGGACGGGGGGATGCGCGCGGCGTTGCGGGGAAACGTCCGTGAACGCCGCGGTCGCGCTGTGGCGTCGGCTTCTCGCTTCCCCGCTGGCCACGGCCCTGGCCCTGGTGCTGCTCATCCTCCTGTCTGCGTCGGCCGCGTTCTATTTTCTCGAATTCGCGGGCAGTTCCGATAAAACGTATTTCGACGCCCTGTGGTGGGCCATGGTCACGCTTTCGACCGTGGGCTACGGCGACATCGTGCCCACGACCGTGGCCGGGCGGCTGGTGGGCATGGCCATCATGGCCACGGGCGTGGGCGTCATGGCGGCGCTGACCGGCAACCTGGCCTCGGTGCTCATCGAACGCAAAAACCGTAAACGTCAGGGGCTGTTGCCAGTGAAGACTTCCGACCACTGCCTGGTACTCGGCGTCAACGCCCAGGCGCCGGAACTGCTGCGCGCCCTTGCCGCGGCCGCCCCCTCGCACAAGCGGGGGCCGGCCGTGGTGCTCGTCGCGCCGCTGACGCCCGAGGATTTCGCCGAGATGGCCGCGGACCTGGACCTTGGCGAGCGGCTGGAGTTCTGCCGGGGCAATCCGGCCCATGAACCCACCCTGGGCCGCGCCTCGCCGGCTACGGCCCGCTCGGCCTACATCCTGTCCCAGGACGGGCTGTCCCCGGAGGACGCCGACCAGCAGACCCTGCTTGCGGCCCTGACCTTTCGCGGCCTGGCTCCCAAGGTGCGGCTGTGCGCCGAGGCCCTGCTGGAAACCAGCCGCAAGCCCCTAAGCCGCGCCGGCGTGGACGTGACCGTGGTGCGCGGCGAGCTGGCCGGCCGGGCGCTCGGGGCCATGGGCGAGCATCCCGCCCTGTGGCATTTCCTGGAACGCCTCCTTGGCGGCGCGGGGCATCGGGCCATGGCGGCCCGGACGTTTGCCGCCGAGGAAAAGGAGCTCGTCTGGTCGCAGCTCGTGGCCAAGGCCATGGCCGCGGACGGGGAGATGCCCGTCGCGGTCTTTCGCCTGCGCCGCGACATCGACATCCGCGAGTTGCTCGATGCGGATTCGGCGCTCGACCAGTTCATTTCCGAGCTGTTCGCGGCCTACGGCCAGGACGGGCATATCGGCAGCGAGGGGCCGAGCGTGGTGGTCAATCCCGGCGACGGGCTGGACCTCGGGGGGTACGACGGGCTGATCTTTCTGCGCGCGGGCGGCCCCGAGCGCAAACCCGCGGCCGTCGCGGAAGGCGGGGGGGCGTAGATGGGCGAGGCGTCCTGGGCCAGGGCCGAGCTGTTCGCCGGGCTGCCGCCCGGGGAACTCGACGCGGTGCGGCCGTTTTTCGACACGGTGGAGCTTCCCGCCGGCCGCGACGTCATTGTCGAGGGCACGCCCGGGGACGACATGTTCATTCTGGTTTCGGGCAGGGTGCGCGTGCGCAAGGCCATGGTGCAAAAGGGCATCGCCGTGCCGGCGCTGGAGGCCGAGGCCGGGGGCAAGACCCTGGCGGACCTGAGCGACGCCCAGAGCCCGTTTTTCGGCGAGATGGCGCTCCTTGACCGCGACATCCGCTCGGCGAGCGTCACGTGCCTGACGGACTGCCGCTTTCTGCGCATCGACCGCGACCGCTTTTTCAGATTTTTGGCCGAGCGGCCGGAGATCGGCGTGAAGCTGGTCACGGCGCTGGCCAGGCGGCTCGCCCGCGTGGTGCGCAAGAACAACAACGAGATCGTGAAGTTGACCACGGCCCTGGCGCTGGTCTTAAGCCGCCGCGGGCAGGGCCGGGGGTAGGGAGGCTATTTCCGCAGCGCCGGATGCTCCATGACGATCTCGCCGTCCACGTAGCGGAAGACCACGTCGCGGGTCTCCTCGGGCACGGCCAGCACCGCCTCGCCGATGCCGATCTCGACGTTGTCCCCGACATGGCCGGGCACGATCACGCGGCAGGCGGAAAACCGCCGCATGGCCGCCGGATGCGACCACAGCCGCGCCAGTTGCGCCTGGCAGGACTCCAGCAGCTTTTCCAGGCGCAGCGCCTCCGCCCCGCTGGCCTCGGCCCGCTCGCCGCCCCGGGCCATCTCCTCCCGGCAGGTCGCAAGTTCCATGACCAGTTCGCGCACGCGCGCCTTCAAATGCTGGTCCTGGTGGATCCGCTCGGGATCGTAGCCCAGAAGCAGCCGCGTCTGGCTCTGGCTGCCGCCGCCGAGCTGCTCGCCCACGTAGACCGCCTCGCCGCAATACGCCTCGCCGCCGACGAGCCGGCCCTTGACCGCGAGCTTTTCCCCGGCGAACAGCCGGCAATGCATGCTCGCGCCGTCGATGAGGATGTTCTGGCCGGCGTGCAGCACCGCGTTTTCGCAGTATCTGGCCCGGATGCTCTTGCCCGCGCGCACCGTGCCCCGGCCGCCGCCCTGGATGCCGGCCTGGCAGGAGACGCCGCCCATGGCGCGCAGCTTGGCCGCCTCCACCGTGCCGCGCACGGTGATGTTGCGCCCCATGACCAGGAAGCCCGAGCGCACGCCGCCGCCTACGAGCACGTCGCCCACGGCCACGATGTTGCCGGTGTGGAAATCGATGTCGCGCCCGATGGAGAGTGTCTCGCGCACCAGGATCAGCCCGTCCACGCAGGAGACGTGGCCGTTGACCGCGGCCAGGAGCCGCCTGGGGTTGGACGGGTCGACGCGGCAGCCCTCGCCGTGGGGAAAGGCCAGGTCGTCGGAGAGGATGGTTTCCGGCTCCTGCACCTCGTCCGGGTCGACCTCCTCCCATTCGGCCAGGAGCTGGCCGGCGACCACGTTCTGGGCGTAGCCCAGGTCGAACTGGTCCACGGACCCGTCCTCGCGGTTTTTCGGACGCAACCGGCGGCGTTCATAGTCCGGATCGAAATGGTATCTCAGGAGGTACGGCATGGGCTTCCGCCGGTTTTTCCGGGCTGCATGCGGGTCATTGGCCTATGATGGGATTCGTATCGAACCCCATGGGTTTGCACAAGCCCCGGCCGCGCCTTGGTCACGAAACAGGCGTCCGGGGGATGGGCCGTGTGCTGCGCGCAGCCCGCGCCAATTGACGCACGGGAACGAATATTTTACCCTTCCATACTTTTTTGTATCATCCATCATGCGCAAAGGCGCGCCCAAACCACGAATTAGGCGAAACCTATGGAAACTCTCCGCACCCTTCCGGGCGACGACGTCCGGCAAATCATGTGGCGTTTCGCGGACCGCTTCGACCTCCAGATGGCCGTCCAATCCACCCGCGCCGTGGCACGGGGGCTGGTCGCCCGGCTGGTGGCCGAGGGCGCGCGCCACTCCCACGAATGGAACGAGCAGAAAAACCAGCTGCTCGCCGCTTTCGACGAGTCCGGCATCACCGCCGTGTTCCTCGACCCGCACCAGGGCGGCTTCATCGAGGGCCCCAAGAACATGGCCCTGGCCCTGGTCGCTTTCGAACTGTCCTGGGTCGACGCCGGCGCGGCCACCTGCTCCCTGGCGAGCAACCTGGCCCTGTCGCCCATCCACGAGCGCGGCACCACCGAGCAGCGCGACCACTACATGAGCCTGTGCGCCCCGGCCCCGGACAAGACCCCCTGGCGCGGCGCGTTCGGCCTGACCGAGCCTCTGCCCTACGTCGGCGTGGACACCGGCGTGCTCGTCGGCAAGGTGCGCATCGACTCCTGGGAGGAAGGGCAGGAGCCCATGCTCCAGGTCGACAAGCGCGGCCGCTTCATCACGGGCATGGACTTCGCCAATTTCGCCACCGTGGCCGTGGACACCGCCGATCCGCGCATCAAGACCTCGTGCATGGTCATCCTGGAAGAGACCGACCCGGGCCTGTTCGACCGCGGCGCGCCCACGCTCAAGATGGTCCACCAGCTGTCCTCCACCCGCGACCCGGTCTTCAGCATGAAGGTGCCGGCCAGCCGCATCATCGGCGGCTACACGGTGAAAGACGGCTGCATCGTGCCCAACTACTCCCACTCCGAGATCATCGCTTCGGTGTTTCACCGCACGCGCGTGCCCGTGGCGCTCATGACCACGGCCAAGCTGCTCTCCGCCGTGGAGCCGGTCATCCGCTACCAGCGCGGCCGCTTCCGCGGCGGCGACGCCTGCGCCGAGGGCACGCCCAAGTACGAACTGGGCCTGCAACAGAAGCAGGACGCCCCCATCCGCCTGGCCGAGCTCTGGGCCACGGGCGAGGCCGGCGCGTCCATGGGCTTCGCCACGGCGCGGCTGTTCGACCATCTCGACCCCACGGAAAAGCTCAAGGAAAAGGCCCTGGCCGACGCCGGCGTCACGAGCATGCGCGCACAGCTCTCGGCGCTCAAAAAGGTCCTGCCCCAGTCCGCGGAATACGTGAACCTGCTTTTCACCCCCGAGGAAACGCGCGACGCCGCCCGCTTCGCCGCCCTGGACGCCGACCCCGTGGTCAAGTACCAGGCGCTCGAGGCCGAGGCCGGCGTGCTTTGCCCGGCCTGCAAGCTCTGGAACACCGGCCACGGCGCGGCGGTCATGCGCGAGGCCGTGGCGCTCATGGGCGGCTACGGCATCACCGAGGACTGCCCCGGGTTCCTCTTCCACAAGTGGAACGACTGCCAGCTCGAAGCCACCTACGAAGGCCCCGAGTGCGTGCAGCGCCGCCAGCTCTCGGTCACCATGGCCGGCGACGTCTTCGCCGTGTACCTCGAAAACTACGTCGCCGAGATGGAGCGCGTGGCCGCGACCAATCCCGAAACCGGCGCGGCGTCCGTGGCCGCCGGATTGCGTCTCTGGAAGGCCGCCCTCGACATCCTCTCGGCCGGCAAGGACGCCGACGGCAAGAAGCTCTACCACGGCAACCGGCAAGCCGTGACCTTCCCCCTGGCCGACGCCCTGTGCCCGCTTTTGGCCGGCCGCCACCTGATCCTCGACACCCTGGAACTGGCGGCCAAGGGCCCGGAAAACCCGATGGTGGCCGAGGGCCTTGCCGGGTACGTGTCCTTTTTCAGCGACCTGGCCAAGATCCAGTCCGCCAAGGCCGCGGGCGAAGCCGCCCGCGTCTGCGCGGGCCTCGTCTACGGCTACGCCCCCGAGGGCGCGGACCTCGCCGCGTTCGGCGCGCTG